>DASXGF010000609.1:0-2336 GCA_036489275.1 Myxococcaceae bacterium
CGAGCATCATCGCTTGGAGCGGCGCCCGGAGCGTGATGCCCGCGCCGGAAAGCACCTCGGGGCTGACCTCCGTGGGAGCATTCCCGAGCCAGGTCAGCCCGAGCGCGTTGGCCAGCCGTCGGGCCGGATCGATCGTGCAGACCAGCGCGCTCCGCCCGAGCGCCGCCGCCCGCATCGCCACCGCCGCGGCGAGGGTCGTCTTCCCCACGCCGCCCGCTCCGACGCAGACCAGCACCCGCCGGCGGCGGAGAACCTCCTCGAGCGATGGCCCGCTCACCGGAGCCCCTCTGCGAGCAGATCGCCGAGCGAGACCAGCTCGCCCCGCCCGAGCTGCGGGGTCACCAGCCGGGGCAGCTGCACCAGCGGGGCGTCGATGCTCCGGAGTCGCTCCCGGGACGCCTCGGTCCGCCGGGCGTCCTCCTCCCAGCCCTGGACCAGGGCGGCCAGCCCCGGACGGCCGGAGAGGGCGGAGCGGGCCTCCGGGCCAAAGCGCGACTCCACGGCCTGGTTCAGGACCACTGCCCCGACCCGGATCCGGAGGCGGCCGCGCAGCGCCTGGCTCAGCTCGAGCGTTTCGTTGACCGGCAGCTCCTCCGGGAGGCTCACCAGCACCGCCGAGGTGACGACCGGGTCGACCAGGAGGTCGCGCATCCAGACCGCCTCCGACGCCATCGGCCCGGAGGGGAGGGCGGAGAGCAGGCTCTGGGGCACCCCGAGCAGGGTCAGCGCATGACCGGTGGCGGGAAGGTCGAGCACGATCCGGTCGAAGCCGCCCGCCGCGTCCGGCCACTGCCGCAGGTGCCAGAGGGCCTTCCCCAGCATCACCGTCTCCGCCAGCGCCGGGATGAACCGGAGGAAGTAGCGGACCATCCGGTTCTCGAAGACCGCCCGGTACACCCGCTCGAGGCGGATCTTCGACAGCACGTACTCGCGCATGGCCGCGTCGGGTTGGAGGTCCACCATCGAGAGGTTGGGTTCCACCGGCGTGACGTCGGCGCCCACCTCGCGATGCCCGAGCATCCGCCCCAGGCGCCCCCCGGTGTTCACCTCGCAGAGCAGCGTCCTGAGCCCTCCCGAGGCCAGCCGGAGCGCCAGCGACGCCGCGATGGTGCTCTTCCCCACGCCCCCCTTTCCGGTCACCAGCAGGAGACGCCTGTCGAGCAGACCGGACATTGGGAGGAAGGAGCGCCGGACCGTAGGGATCGCCTCCGCGGGCTGTCAACGGGCGCGACCGACGCGCTTGACACGTCCGCGGCGCGCTGCGAAGTCCCCGGCGGGACAGGGGCGCCATGCTGAAGAACAATCCGATGGTCAAGAAGCTGGTCGAGACGGGCGAGGAGCGGGTCGGAAAGCTCGCCCAGGCTCTCCTCTCCAACGAGCGGTTCGTGGTCGCCATCCAGACGCTGATCCAGCGCACGCTCTCCGCCAAGGGCATGCTGGACAAGAGCCTCCGCTCGGCGCTCGCGGCGATGAACCTGCCTTCCACCGAGGACGTCGAGTCGTTGCGGCGCAAGATTGCGGACCTCGACACCACCCTGGGCCGCATCGAGGCGAAGCTGGAGAAGGTTCCGGAGCAGCACCACTGAGCCTGGCAAGCCGCCCGTGCGGAGAATCGCCTTCGTCAACGAGAAGGGTGGTACCGGGAAGACGACGCTGGCCGTTCACGTCGCCGCCTGGCTCGCCCGCGCGCGCAAGCTCCGCGTGCTGCTGGTGGACCTGGACACACAGGGGCACGCCGGCAAGACGCTCGGCCTCGACGTCCGGAAGATCCAGCCCAACGTCTTCCATTTCCTGACCGACCCGTCGGTGGACCTGGCGAACGTGCGGCACGCGACCGAGGTCCCGGGCCTCTCGGTGGTGCCGGCCTACAAGCAGATGGCCGGGCTCGCCCAGGCGCTGGGGACCTCGGCCGGGGCGGCGGAGCGGCTGCGGCAGCGCCTCGATGACTGTTCCGGCGAGCAGGACGTGGTGGTGCTGGACGGTCCGCCCTCGCTCGGGCTCAGCGTGACCTCGATGCTGGTGGCCGCCACCGAGGTGGTGATCCCCGTCGCGCTCACGTACCTCGCGCTGGACGGGTGCGCGGAGGTCGCGCGGACGGTGGAGCGGGTGGCGGAAGAGCACCACCGGCCGGGACTTCACGTCTCCGCGGTGGTGCCGATGATGCACCGGCGCACCGCCCTCGCCGAGGCGGTCCGCGAACGGCTGGAGGCCTACTTCCCCGGGCTGGTGACGCCGCCCCTCGGAGTCAACGTCGCCATCGACGAGGCGCAGAGCCACGGCAAGACGGTGTGGGACTACGCGCCGCGGAGCCGGGGCGCGCAGATGATGAGCGCGGT
>DASXGF010000613.1:0-8893 GCA_036489275.1 Myxococcaceae bacterium
GCCGTCACCGTCGGTGTCGGCCTGGTCGCGGTTGGCGACGAAGGGGCAGTTGTCGTTGCCGTCGGACTTGCCGTCACCGTCGGCGTCGTCGGTGTACGACAGCGTCTGGCCGTCGTCGGTGTAGCTCACCCACACCGAGCAGCCGCAGCTGCAGCTACAGCCGCCGCCGCCCTCTTCCTGAGGGGAACCACAATTCACGCCAAGACATTCGGGGTTGTCACTGTTTTGCGCGAGAGACGGCACGGCCCAGAGCAGGGCCAGGGCGGTCACCGCGCTACCAAGAGCTCGGGTCATGTTTGAAATGCCTCCATGCACTGGGACCCGGGCCTAGCAACAGACGATCCAGCGCGTTTCGACGCGCCGAATTCCTGTGGATGCAGGACGTTGGCCGTTGTCGCCGCGGTGCGCTCGCGTGGGCTGTGGCGCCCACTCCCCGGCCTCGGCTCTACACTTCCGGCGGGTCGAAACCGCCGCTCGTGAAAAAGTGAAACTAAAGCGTCAGGAGATAGGCGAGCAGATCGTCCTTCTCCTGTGCACTCAGCGCCGCGGCGTTCCCGTGCGGAGGCGCCGAGTAGCGGTCGATCATCGCCCGGAGCGGCACCGGGTCCGAGGGGACCGCCCGGCCGTTCTTCTCGCTGAATCCGGCGAGGCCCGTGGTGAGCATGGGGAAGACGTCCCAGGCTCCCACCAGCGAGGGCACCCCGACACCGCGGAACCCGGTTTCCTGATCCCCCAGTCGCAGGGGAAAGGCCCTCGGGGTCCCCACGTCCATGAAGTGGCCCCGGGTGGAGAGCTCCTGGTCGGTGGTGAAGAGCGGGGGCGGATGGCAGCGGATGCAATCCGCCTTGCCGTCGAAGAGGGCCCGTCCCTCGAGGGGCCGGCCGGTGCCTCCGCCGGGCAGCGCGAGGGTCTGCGGCGGCGCCCCGTCCGGTCCCCGGTACGGATTGGGGAGATTGGTCACGGTCGCGCTGAAGAGCGCGAGCTGGCGAACCTCGGACTCGGTGAGGGTGGGATTCATGTACCGGTTCCGGTCACCCACGACACGGGCGGTCTCGGCCGGGGTGTGGGTGCTCGCCGGCGTGAAGTAGGGCGGCGTCTCGCGGGTGCCGCGCACCGTCGGGCTCCGGTAGATGCGCAGGGGGTGAGTCTTCTCGAAGAGGATGCCCTCGTCGTGTCCTTCCAGATGGCAGGTGTCGCAGCTCATCCCGCTCTTGCCCATGTCGGCGAAGTACAGCACCTGACCGAGGCGCCGCTCTCGCGGGCCGATGGAGGGCTCGAGCGCGATCTGCCGGGCCAGCCGGGGAGCGGCGCTCCGCACGTCCTCCACGACCGCCACGGTGGAGGTGAAGCGGTCGAGCACGTACAGCTCGGTTCCCGCCGCGGAGAGCACGACCGCCCGGGGGCCGGAGTGCATCTCCACCCCGGCTCGGCCGTTCACTCCGTAATCCTTGGCGTCGCGGGCCAGAGGGAATCCAGGGGGAGGTGGGACGGCGAGCCGCCAGAGCTCGGACTTCCGCGCCCGCGCGTCGCCGGAGACGAGGGCCTCGGCATCCACCGCCCGCACGAGGCCGATCGCGCCGTCCGCGACGTAGAGGCGCGCGGTCTCCTCGTCGAGCGCCATCCCCTCGGTCACCCCGGCCCCGAAGCCGAGGTGCCGCTCGAACTTGCCCGCCGCGACGTCGACCACGCCGACGCCGCCGTTCATCGTGACCTCCATCCGCTGCGGATTGGGTCCGATGTTGGGCCCCACGCTGGTGACCAGGAGCTTCCCGAGCTTCCCGGCCCAGAGCAGGGCCCGCGGCGCCTTGCCGCCCATGATGTCGCGGACGTGCGGCTCGGTGTGTCCCCCGAGGATGGGCGTCCCCGGCCGCGGGACGATGGGGTCGCCGGCGCGACCGTCGTCCAGCGAGAGGGCCTCGAGCTCGCCCGCGCCCTGGCTGCCAACGACGACCACCGTCCCGGCGAGGGCGATCGGCTTCGGGTCGGGCAGCACGGCGTGCCGCCACAGCTCGCGGCCGTCGTCGAGCGAGAGCGCCCGCACCGTGTTCTCCACGGTCTCGGCCACGATGGCCATGCGCCGGCCCGGGTCCACGACCAGCCCGGTGGCGTAGGCCGGCGCGGCGATCGTGCGCAGGACCGCCCCGGAGCGGGCATCGACGATCCACAGCTCCGGCGCCCAGGCGTGGGCGACCGCCAGGCGCGGCGAGCCGTCCTTCTCCGTCCAGACCGCGAGCGCCGAGGGCCCGTCACCCCCGGGGAAGCGGGTCACCTCGCCCTTGACCGGATCGATGCGCGCCAGCGCGTCGGTGGTCGACGAGGCGGCCCAGAGAACGTCGCCGGCGCGGACCAGCTGGGTCCAGTCGGCAAAGGCGGCGTCGTTGACGACGGTGAGCCCGACGTCGGACCGGGTCCGCTGGCCGTCCACCGATAGCACCGACGTCACCTGGATGGTCTCCGGCGGCAAGCCGAGATCTGCCGGAAGCCGGGCGTGGGCGTGGCCCTCGTCCACCACTGCCATTGGCACCGTGCGATTGAACGGGGGCCCCAGCCGGAGCTTCATCCCCCGCCGGAAGTGGGTGCCGTAGAGCGAGATCGGCTGCGCGGTCTGATTGCTCACCACCCGCGGACCGACGTCGGCGAGGATGGCCTCGGGCCGCCGGAGCTGGGTCTGCCAGGCGACCCCGGCCACGAGAGTGAGGAGGGCGACGCTCCCCGCGAGCAACGCTGAGCGGCGGCGACTCACTCCGAGTCGGACTGGACCAGGCCGTACTTGTGGAGGAGCGAGTACAGGTGCTTGCGATCCAGCTCGGCCTCGCGCGCCGCCTTGGCGACGTTGCCCTTGGAGCGGGCCAGGAGCCGGGTCAGGTACTCGCGCTCGAACTGACGGACCAGATCCTCCTTGCACTCCTTGAACGGGCCGCCGTAGCTCGCCGGGAGGAAGTCCCCACCTGCCGGCACGTCCTTGGCGAACTCGCGGAGGAGCGAGCCGCTGGACAGCTCGGGGATGTCCACCATGTGCCGCGCGCGCTCGAGCGCGTTGCGCAGCTCGCGCACGTTCCCGGGCCAGGCGTGGGCGAGGAACTGGTCACGCACCGCGGCCGGGAGCTTGTCCCACAAAGGCTCGCCGTTGAAGGCGTCCACCAGGAGCTGGATGTCCTCCTTGCGGTCGCGGAGCGGGGGCAGGCTGACGGTGAACACCGAGAGGCGGAAGTAGAGGTCCTCGCGGAAGCGTCCGGCCTGGGTCTCGGCCCAGAGGTCCTTCTTGCTCGCGGCGACGATGCGGGCGTCGAAGGCGATCGACGCGCTGCTGGCGCCGAGGCGGCGGAACTCGCGGTCCTCGATGGCACGGAGCAGCTTGGGCTGGAGGTCGAGGGCGAGGTCGTCGATCTCGTCGAGGAAGAGGGTGCCGCCGTGCGCGCGCTCCAGGCAGCCGATGCGCTGGTTGACCGCGCCGGTGAACGCGCCCTTCTCGTGTCCGAAGAGCTCGCTCTCGATCAGGCTGTCGCTCACCGCGGCGCAGTCGAAGACCACCAGCGGGCCCTCTCGCCGGGGCGACAGCTGGTGGATGGCCTTGGCCGCGGCGCCCTTGCCGCTCCCGGTCTCGCCCACCAGGAGCAGGGTCGAGTCGGTGGAGCTGATGCGCTTGAGCAGCGCGAAGATCTGCCGCATCGGCACGCTCTTGCCGACCAGCTCTCCCAGACGGTCCTCCACCGAGGGCGCGATGCGCACCGGGGTGAGGGTGGACTGGAAGCGGAGCTGGACATCGCCGAGCTCCAGCAGCTGTCCGGGCTTGAGGTACGCCTCGCGGATCTGCGCCGCGTCGATGAAGGTACCGTTGGTGGACTGGAGGTCCTGCACCAGGAACCGGTCCCCCTGGCGCTGGATGACCAGGTGGTTGCGGCTGACCGTGGGCGAGTCGATCACCACGTCGTTGTCCGGCGATTTGCCGATCTTCAGCGAGGTGTCGGTGATGGGGAACGACTTCCCGACCCCGTCGGTGTTCACCAGAACCAGGTTGAACTCCTGGAAGCCGAGGCGCTCGGTCTGGGCACGCAGGCCGAGAACGGTATGTGCGGGAATGGTCGCGGAGGAACCGGTGGTCATCAGGGGAGGGGCACCATTCTACGGAGTTCGCCACGCAACGAAAGGTCCGGACCCGCGCGCGCAGTTCCTGCACGCACCCTCTCGCACAGCCGACCGGGCGGCGGTGTGGTAGTCCGGACGTCCAGGGTCGGTGGCACACATGGGTCGCGTTGAACGCAGGAGATCGCTCACGGTCGTGGGCGGAGCACGCGGCGAGGTCGCTCGCTACGCCTCGCTCCTGCCCGAGTCCGGCGGTCCGGTCCTGATCCTCGGTGTGGCCGAGGGCCATCTCGCCGAGTCGCTGGTCCGGCGCGGCGCGACGGTCACCGGCGTCGATCCCAGCCCGCGCATGCTCGACCGTGCGGAGAAGACGAAGGCCGGGCTCCCGCCCGAGCTGCACGGGCGCCTGCAGCTGCTCCGCGCCGACCTGCGCGTGCTCCGGCTCCAGCAGCGCTTCGTGGCGGTGTTCGCCCCGCGCGACGCGGTGGCCCTGGTCGCGACGCGCGCAGACCTCGAGGCGCTCTTCGTCACCGCTCGCGAGCACCTCGCCCCCGGGGCGAGCTTCGCCTTCGATCTGTCCCTCCCCCCGCCGCGCTGGCTGTTCCCCGAGGACCTCGATCCCCACGAGGGCGTGCAGCCCGAGCGCGCGGTCTTCACGCCGCACCTCCACAGCCGGCGCACCCGCCAGGGCCACCGGGACATCCACCGCCTCCTGCTCCGGCACTTCACCACCGGCGAGGTCGACCACGCACTCGAGGCCACGGGACTCGAGCCGCTCAGTCGCGACCGCGACTTCGAGGGACGTCCCTGGGAAGCGGGCGCCGACCGGATGGTGGTGGTGGCCCAGCTGAGGACCGGGCCGGCGCGTCCCTCATGACGGACCCGTGTCCGTCCGGGCACTTCGTCACGCTCACCTCCGACGACCTTGTCCACCGAGGCCCGGGCGCGCTTTGCTTCCTGCGTCCGTCGTTCACCCGGGGGGAAGCACATGGTTCAGTGGGTGGTGGCGCTCGTCCTGCTCGCCGGCTTCACCGAGAAGCCCGACGAGCCGCACCCGTTTCCGCCGGAGCAGCTCGCGCGGTACGACGAGCTGTTCCAGCGGATGCAGCAGGGGGAGTCGAAGCAGCTCGTCGGACCGGCCACCGAGCTGCTGACGGCGAATCCGGACAACCCGCGCGCGCACCGGTTCCTGGGAATCGTCCTCCTCCGGGCCGGTGAGACGAAGCGAGGCGCCGAGGAGCTCGAGCGCGCCCTGTCGCTCGGGATCGGTCCGCCGGAACGCCGCGCCGACGTGCTCGCCGATCTCGCCCGCGTGGAGGCGAAGTCGGATCGCGCCAGCGCCCGCCGGCATCTGGAGGAGGCGCGCCGCCTCGACCCCGAGGGGCTGACCGTCCTCCATGCCGGCGTGGTGGTCGCCATGAACGGCAACGACTTCCACGACGCGCATCTGAAGGCGGAGCGCATGGCCGAGCTCGGGCCGCCGAACGCGGGGATCCAGACGCTTCTGGCCGCGACCCGCTTCTCCGATGGGGACCGCCTCGGCGCCTACACCGCGGTGGAGCGCGCCCGGGCCCTGGGCGCCTCGGAGCCGTTCTTCGCCGAGATCGAGTCCGCAACCCGGGGTGAGCGCTGGGGGCTCCTGGGCCTGTGGATCCTCGGCGGCTGCGTGGTCTTGCTCGGGTCCTGGCTGGGCCTCGTGGCGCTGGTGGGCCACGTGCTCTCCCGCGCCGAGCTGAGCGCGCTGGCCGACGTGCGCGCCGAGCTCGGGACCGGGACGCGGACCTCGCGCGAGGCCCGCGTCGAGCGCGTGTACGGCTGGGTCCTGTGGTCCGCGGTCGCCCTGCTGCTGGTGGCGCTCCCGGCGCTGATCTCCGGAACGGCGGCGCTGGGCATCGGCCTGGTCTGGGCGATGTTCCTGCTCCCCTACGTTTATCCGAAGCTCGTGCTCCTCGTGGTGCTCGGCACCGCGGTGGCGGTCTGGGGGATGCTCCGCGCGCTCTTCGTGCGCCTCAACGACGGAGGGGGTCGAGCGCTCGGCGCCGAGGAGGAGCCGCGGATCCACGCCCTCGCGAAAGAGGTGGCCTCCGCAGTGCAGTCCAGGCCGGTCGGTGAGATCCTCTTGCACCCGGGGGCGAGCATCGGCGTGCACGAGCGCGGCTCGACCCTTCAAGTCTTGCTCGGCCGCGGAACCGGCGTCCTCCACCTCGGCTACGCGGCGCTCCAGAACCTGACGGTGGGCGAGCTCCGGGCGGTCCTCGCCCACGAGTACGGGCACCTCTCGCACGGCGAGACGCAGCTCACCCCGGTGCTGGCACGGGTGGAGGTCGCCAGCATCGCGATGCTCCAGGGCACGGCCCGCGGCGGGTGGCTGGCGCTGATCAACCCCGCCTACTGGTTCCTCCGCGGCTACGTTCTCGTGTACCTCCGCATCACCCGTGGCCAGGGACGGCGGCGGGAGCTCCTCGCCGACCGGGTGGCGGCGCTCACCTACGGCGGAGAGACCTTCTCCCGCGCGCTGACCCGGGTGGGCCAGGCGAGCGGGGACGTGAACCGGGCGGTGAACACCGCGGGTCTGCTGCGGAGCGTGGGCATCCGCGCCGACGGGCTCTACGCGCTCCAGGCGATGCGGCGTTCCGAGATGCTCCAGCCGCTGCGGCGGGCGCTGGAGGAGGAGCACGCCCACGACCCGAGGAGCGAGTTCGACACCCATCCGCCGGACGCCGAGCGCATCGCGCGGGTGCAGGGCATCGAGGGGACCGTCGCCGACGAGTCTTCCCCGGCGGTGTCGCTCCTCTCGAGGCCGGAGAGCACGGCCACCGAGATCGCCGCCGAGGTGCTCTCGCAGCTCCCACCGCCGGACGAGAACCAGCCCGCGCCAGCCGGGTCGGTCGAGGAAGTGACGCGCGCGATGGCCCGTCTCCTCGACGCGCACGAGCTCGCGAGCAAGTCCACGAAGGAGGCCCTTCCCCACCTCGCTGCCGCGGTGGAGGACCTCTCCCGGACCCTCGGGCCGGCGCATCCCTTCGTGGGAAGCCAGCTCTCGGAGCTCGCCGACCTCCGGCGCAAGACGGGAGATGCCGCGGGCGCCGAGGCCGATGCCGCCCGGGCCGAGTCCATCACCCGGGCGAAGAAGGAGCGGCCGGCGCGTCCCTGATCACGAACCGGTATTCCGTCAGAGGCCCCGCGACTCAGGTCTTTGGCCGCTGGGCGGGGCGTTCGCTCTCGGGCGTGGACTCCATCTCGAACGCGAGCTCGAGGAGGTCGAGCAGCTGCGCGCGCCCGTCCACCGTGTCGGGAGCCAGGAGCACGAGCTCCACCGGCAGTCGGTCCTCCGTGGGAACGGGCTCGGGGTCGAGCGGCTTTCCTTCCGGGCCCAGGTCCTCGACCAGGAGGTCTCCGTCGCGGTGCACGGTGTATCGGCGGTACATGGTTCGCCCACATATCGCCACCGGACGGAAACTTGAACCTACACCGTGCGGTACGGAATCCTTCCTGGGCCCCACGCATGGAACTTCCGACCAGCGCCCCGCTCACTGACTGGGTCCGCCGCCTGGTGGACGACGAGGCCGGCCTGCAGTCGGCGCTGGAGTCGCCGGTCGTCGTCTGGGAGGGAGACCTCGCCGAGGCGAGCTGGGTGGCGAAGGCGCCCGAGCACGCGCCCTCGCCGGAGAACCCGGTGGTGTTCCTCGTGAAGAAGGTCCCGGGCCGAGCGAATCCGTTCGGCTCCGGGGTGACGATGGGACGCGCGGAGCACAACGACCTGGTGTTCCCGCACGCCAGCGTCTCGCGGTTCCACGCGTACTTCACGCCGGACCCGACGCAGATCGCCCGCTGGAACGTCATCGACGCCGCGAGCCGCAACGGAACGCTGGTGGACGGCGTGCCGATCCAGCCCAACTCGCCGGCGACGCTCGGGGGCGCGACCCGCCTCAGCGTGGGCGAGATGGCGCTCACCTTCCTGTCGCCGGAGGCGTTCCTCCGCTGGCTCACGAAGGTGGTGGACGCGGTCTGACCGCGGCGCCGCCGCCGTAGCGGATTCGATCCCGCCCCTCGACGCGCACCGGATAGGCCTCGGGATCCGTCTGCTGGACCTCGAGTGCCTTCGGAGCGGAGCAGAATTCCCCCCTGCCGGATCGGATGCACAATCCCTCGACGCGCGCGGCGCCTTCGTCGGGAGGCCGGCGTCCACTCCCCATCTCACCGGCCGGAGCGCGTCCGGTGAACAGCAGCTCGCCGAACCACTGCACGCTCGTGGCGGGCGGACCGGCATCGAACCGGCCGATGTCCCTGCCGTCGACCACCACCCACCAGCCGTCGTCTCTCCGGGAAAGCTCGAGTCCGACGTCCCGCCCGGGCAAGAGCGCCTCGCCCGGAGCCCGTGGTGCTCCGGACATCAGGGCGAAGCCGCATCGCCGGGGACAGGCCTCGTCCCCGCGCCAGGCATGGACGAAGAGCCGCGGCTCGTGATCGCCGAACGCGGTGGGTGAGACCATCCAGCCCACCTCGAGGACGGTGGCCGGAACGCCGGCGAGCGTCACCGCGAGCTCGGCGAGTGAATGCACCGCCTGACCGGAATCTGGCCGGTGAACCGAGAACGTCCCGGCGGCGCCCTCGTTCGGTCCGGTCGCCGCGACGCCCGACCACACACGCTCGCTGCCGCGCGAGAGCGGGACTGGATCGGGCAAGAAGCGCGGTGCCGGCGGCGCGGTGGCGCAGCCGGAGACGAGAAGGAGGAGCGCCGGGCCGAGGCCCCGCGCGTCAGCGGAGGTCCGGACTGAGGATCTTGACCGCGTCGAGCGCGCGCTGGACG
>DASXGF010000622.1:0-11231 GCA_036489275.1 Myxococcaceae bacterium
GTCGGAGGTTTCGCGCGAGGCGTCGGCCGTGCGTTCACGATCGCGGATGACCCTCGGCCGTGAGCGAGCTCGCCACGAAACCCGGTGACCGGTTCGGCACGTGGAGGCCTCTTCCCGGTGCAGAAGCGGTCGCGCGCGCCCGACCTGCCCGCGGGCGGTGCCGCGCCGAGGCCGAGGCGAGCGGCCCCCGTGCTCGAGAGGCTATAGCAACATCCAATCACTCAGAGTGATTAATTGAACGACGAATCAAGTTGTTACAACACTTCATGTCTCACTATCAGTGATAGTTGTTGCTATAGCCTCTCGAGCCTGAGCCCCGAGGGCGGCGGGGCGGGGCGGCTACACTCCTTCGAGCGACGTGAGCACTGCACCACAGCGCGACACTGCCGTCGGCGAGGTCCACCGGTTCTCCGTCGGACCCGCGCTGCGGGGGGAACGGCTCGATCGCGCCGTCGCCACGAGCCTGCCCGAGCTCAGCCGTTCCCGCGTCCAGTCGCTCCTGGAGGCGGGACGGATTCTCGTCGACGGACGCTCCGGCCGTGCCTCGCAGCGCCTCAAGGGCGGCGAGAGCGTGGAGGTCTCGGTTCCACCGCCGGAGCCGGCGGTCCCCGAGCCCGAGGACCTGCCGCTCACCATCCTCCACCAGGACCGTGACCTCCTCGTCCTCGACAAGCCAGCCGGCCTCGTCGTCCATCCCGCGGCCGGACATGCGCGCGGAACGCTGGTGAACGCGCTGCTCCACCATGTGTCGGGCCTCTCCGGCGTCGGCGGAGTGCTGCGACCGGGCATCGTCCATCGCCTCGACAAGGAGACCTCGGGCTGTCTCGTCGTCGCTAAGAACGACGCCGCCCTCCAGGCGCTCCAGCGCGCGTTCCAGGCCCGAACCGTGGAGAAGACGTACCTCGCGCTCGTGCACGGCCAGCCGCCCGACACGGGTCGCCTCGAGACGCTCCATGCGCGCCACCCGCGGGACCGGAAGCGTTTCACCGGCCGGGCGAAGACCGGGAAGCCGGCGGTCACCACCTGGCGCGTCCGGACCCGTCTGCACGGAACCGCGCTGCTCGAGGTCGGCCTCGAGACCGGTCGCACGCACCAGATCCGGGTCCACCTGTCCGAGATGGGCCATCCGCTGCTCGGCGACACGCTCTACGGAGGCACGCGGAAGGGGGACGCGCGCGTGAAGGCCGTCCAGACGCGCCTCGGACGACAGGCACTGCACGCGTGGCAGCTCGCGTTTCCGCATCCGCGGACGGGAAAGACCGTCAGGTGCGAGGCGCCGCTCCCGGCCGACCTTCGCTCGGCGATCGAGGCACTCGAGAGACGCTGACGGCGACACTCCAGAGCGCGGCGAGGTCGCGCAGGCCGCCGCACCGGGGCACCACCACCGCGCGCCGGCCCATCGCCGTTTCCCAGAAGCCCGACGACCTTCACCTGGCCGGGTCGACGGTCAGAGGCCGGTCACCGACAGCGCGCCCTGCTGCCGGCGCGACAGCACCTTCACCGGTGGAATCGCCAGCACTCGCATGAAGACCTTGAGCAGCTCAGGGTCGAACTTGTGCCGGAGCTCGCTCCACATCAGCATCATCGCCACCTCGGGCCCGTAGGCGTCCCGGAACGGACGCTTGCTCGTCAGAGCGTCGAACCCCGCCGTGATCGCGATGATCTTCGCGTACAGCCCGAGCGACGACTTCGGGATGATCATCTGGATGTTCCCGCGCGCGTCGCGCACGGCGGTCCCGAAGTCGCTCTTGTACTCCAGCGTGGTCACCACCCGGTGCAGCGTCGTCCGGGTGAACCCCTTCTCCATCAGGACGTTGCGCACCGAGACCAGCGGCGCCCGCGCGATGAGGTTCCGCTCCTCGGGCAGCAGGCCTCCTCGCTTTCCCGCCAGCTCGTCGGGGATCGTCGCCATGCCCGCATCGTGGAAGAGCGCGATGAACCCCAGGTCGCGCAGCTGCTGCTTCATCAGCCCCAGCTCCACCCCGAACACGATCGAGAGCAGGCAGGTGTTCACCTGGTGGAACACCAGGTACTCCGACTCCTGGCGCATGGTCGTCATGCCCAGAAAGTGCACCTTCGCGTCGTAGCAGATGTCGACCAGGTCCTGGACGATCCGCAGCGCACGGGCTGCGACCATCGGCGTTCCCTTGCGGACCGACTCCAGATACTTGGAGATGAAGAAGACCGCGCGGGCGTAGACGGTGATCGCGTACTTCTTCCGATCGACCTTCTCGTCGTCGTCGAGCTTCTCCTTCTCCAGCTTCTCCCGGAGCTTGCTCCAGCGCGCGATCTTGATCGCCAGCAGCTTGCGGCCGCTCAGCCCGTCGTCGTCCGGCGTCTCCGAGACGTCCTTGGCGAAGATCCAGACGAAGTTCTTCAGCTCCGCGATCTGCGCCGGCTTGGCCAGGGTGAATCCGCCCACGTCCTTGGCCCGCATCTCCTCGAGCAGGTAGCGGATGTTCTCCACCGCGTTCAGCTCGACCTTCACCAGCATGTTGTTGACGTAGAACGAGCTCTTGATGCCGACCAGGTCGAAGCGCCCCTCGCGGGAGATGATGAGGTTCAGGTTGTCCTGAAGCGACATCAGCGGGCGCTCGAACACCGCGTTGTCCGGGTCGTACATCTTCGCCGAGCGCACCAGCATGTAGAGCGTCGAGAGCACCGAGCGCGACAGCTGCTGCAGCTTCTCCGAGTGGTCCCGGCCAAACTCCAGTTCGCTGTCGGCGCCCGCGCCGCTGATCCGGAGATTCTCGGCCATTGGCTAGGAGGCCTCCGGAGGCGGGGCATCCCCGAACAGCTTCCGCCGCGTCTCGGCCAGAGCCCGCCTCGCTGCCACCAGCACCTCGGAGGGCTGGCTCCGATCCTCCACCACGGTCTGCAGCGCCTTGTACGACTGGATCGACTGCACGCCCGCGAGCCCGTGCACCGCCAGCAGCTTCTCCGTCAGCACCCGGGCGCGGTTCCACAGCTGCGCCTTCTCCGCCAGTAGCTGGGTCATGAGCGAGATTGCCGCCGGCAGACCGGTGCTCCCCACCGCCGTGTAGAAGGCCGCCTGCTCCTCCACGCTCCGCTTCTTGAAGTCCTTGCCCTTCACCATCGCCACCAGCGACTGGTAGGCCTGCTCGCGGTCGTACTCCGGCAGCAGCCGTGCCGCCTGCACGCGTACCTGGGCGTTCTCGTCCTTCAGCGCCTCGGCGATGAGCTTGCGGGATTCGATGCTGCGCCCCCGGGCGATGGTCCCCATCACGTCCAGCCGCACCGCGAGGTTCCGGTGCTTCAGGACCCGTCCGAAGAACTGCATCCGGTCCGGGTGCTGCGCGCGCTCCAGCACGTACACCATGTCCCGGACCGTCATCGGACGCTCGGAGGACAGCCGCTGGATGACTGCCGCCGAGTTCACCTTGCAGAACTCGGCGATGACGTCGCAGAGCACCAGGCGGTGCTCGGGCGCATCGAGCGTCTCCAGCACGTCCAGCAGGATGGGCAGAGTGGACGGCTGCAACGAGGAGAGGTAGCGGCCAATGTCCGCCAGGACGCCCGGACGCGCCGACCGCAGCACGTCCGCCACCCGCACCAGACGCTGCTCCTCGCCCATCTTCTCCACGAAGTTGGCCTTCAGCCGGCGGATGCCGCTCATCCCCGGCCGGTCCTCCATCGCCCGAAGCTTCAGGACGATCTGATTGATGATCGCGAAGTCCTCCTGGAGCAGCAGCGCATCGAGCAGCTGGAGGAACATGTCCTCGAGAAGCTCGGGGTCGTCCACCCCGGCCTCCGCCACCTGGAAGATGGACGAGACCAGCTTGGGGAAGAGCCGGCTCTGCTCCTCCTCGGCGATCTCCTTCTGCAGCCTCGCCTTGAGCTCGTCGGTCGCGGTCGCCCCGGCGATGACCGCGCCCCGGACCTGCTCCACCCCCTCCAGCTTCAATTCCAGATCTTCGGCGCTCACCCGCGCGAAGCGGAGGAAGTCTTCGGAGTGGCTCCGCAACCGCGAGTAGAGGTACTCGACGATCCGGTCGACCGAGACCTGGACCTCCTCGTCGGTGAAGCCGTCGACCTTGAAGCCCTCGACCACCACGTACTCGAGGTTGTCCAGCGGCGAGCGCCAGAGCTGCGCCACCGTGTCCTCGCCCTGCTTCTCCACGTCGCTCAGCGCGACCAGGGTGAAGGTCAGGAGCTCGTCCGGCCGTAGCCCCGGCCGGAAGATGAACTGGCGGATGCCGTCGCGCCAGAACTTGAAGGGGAGGGGGGTGTCCTCGGCGAAGAGAGGATGCTCGAAGAGCTGGAAGTTCTGCTGCTCGACCTTGAAGACCAGCGGCCCGAAGCGATCGGTGTAGTGGCGGACCGCCTCGTGTGCCTTGGAGAGGTACTCGGTGTACCGGCTCTCGTTGTGCCGGTACATGCCGATCTGCTTGATGCCCTTCAGCAGCTGGAAGGCGAACGCCTTCGCCAGATCGAGCCGGTTCCGGTTCTCCGGGTCGGCCAGCGGATCGGGGGCGGTCGCGGCATCCGTTGCGGCAGTCAACAGAAGTCGGAGTCTAGACCGAACCCGGACCCTCCGCCTCCCGGGTCCGGAGCGCCACCCGGCCCAGGTGCAACGCCAGCAGACAGAACAGGACCAGCCCGAGGCCGATCGACGCCGCCGGGTGCGCCCGCGGCGAGTCTCCCACCGCCTCCACCACCCCGGCGATCCATCCCGGGCGCCCGGCCAGCCGTGCCGGCACGTCCAGGGCGTCGATCCACGACCCGCCCGCGGGGATGTGGAGGAGATTGATGACCACCCCCGCCAGCGAGCCCCCGGCGATGTACCCCGAGGCGAGCAGCGTGCCCGGGCTCGCGTCCGACTCGGCGCCGGCCCGGCGGCGATCCACCCACCAGCGGACCACGCCCCCGACGAACAGCGGAGCGCTGGTCGAGACAGGGAGATACACCCCCACCGCGAAGGGCAGCGCCGACACCCCGGACATCTCCAGCATCAGCGCGAGCGCGACGCCGAGAAGCACCAGGTCCCAGGGCAGCTTCCGGGTGAGGATCCCGTCGATGATCAGCGAGAAGAGGCGGGCCTTCGGCGCCTCGAAACGGGTGAGCTTCACCCCGTGGACCTCGGCCACCCGGCCGCCGATGCCCGGATCCACCACGTACTCGATGTTCCCCGACGCATCGCTCAGGTACTTGCCGGTGGGGATCGGCGCGTCGTTCCGGACGAAGCCCACCTCGAGACGGCGCTCGGCCGGCTCGCCCACCGCACCCAGCGCACCCACCGTCGTGCGGGTCACGGCCTGCTCGCGGACGGCCGCCTCGCCCGCCCGGACCTCCTCGCCGGCGAGGCTCGCGGCCGTCACGTCCGTGCGGAACGTCCGCATGGCGACGGGCGCGCCGGCGGCATCGAGCCGGACCTCGAGCCCGCGGCCCCAGAGCTGCTGCGCCAGTTCCTCGCCGGTGAGCGTCGCGCCCGCTCCCGGACCCGCCCGGAAGGGGAACTCGCGCTGCACCAGGTGCTCGCCGGAGGGGTGCGTGACCCGGATGCCCGGGTGGCTCTCGGGCACGAAGGCCGTCTCCCCCCGGTTGACCGCCGCCAGCACTGGGCCGATGAACAAGGCGGAGGTGACCACCCCGACGAAGATCGCGATCTGCTGTCGGCTCGGCGTGGCCCCCACGAGCTGCGCGGTCTTGAGATCCTGCGCCGTGGTCCCTCCGTTGCTCGCCGCCATTCCCACGATGGCCGCGGTCGTCAGCGCCATGAAGCGGTCGGCCGGTGAGGTCCACCCGAGCATCAAGTAGATCAGGCAGGTCACCAGCAGCGTCGCCACGGTCATCCCCGAGATGGGATTGGACGAGCTCCCGATCTCGCCGGTGATCCGCGAGCTCACCGTGACGAAGAAGAATCCGGCCACGACGATCAGCAGCGCCGAGACCAGGTTCACGTGCAGCGGCGGCGCGAGCCAGATCAGCAAGACCAGGAGGAGCGAGCCCCCGAGCACGAGGCTGATCGGCAGGTCCTGCTCGGTCCGCGGGACGTCCACCGTCTGTCCCCGGCGGCTGGCGAGGAAGGTCCGCATCCCCCGGCGGAACGCCTCCACGATGCTGGGCATCGAGCGGAGCAGGCTGATGAGACCTCCGGTCGCCACCGCGCCGGCGCCGATGTACAGCACGTACGTCCGGTGGATCTCGTCGGGGCCCATGTCCCGGATGAGCATCCCCTCTGGCGACAGCAGCGGGGTGGCGAGCCCATCTCCGAAGAAGCGGATCATCGGGATGAGCACCAGGAAGCTCAGGACGCCGCCGGCGAAGGTGATGCCCGCCACTCGCGGTCCGATGATGTAGCCGACCCCCAGCAGCTCTGGGCTGATCTCCACCGAGATGGAGGCGCCGGGGAATCCGTGGCGGACGACCGACCCGTCGCCGAGGCGCTGCACCCAGCCGAGCAGCCCCCCGATGATCTCCCGCCAGAGGCGGAACCCGGCGTAGGCCGTCTTGTAGATCGCGCCGATGAGGAAGCCGGACACGACGAGCCGAGCGGTGGTTCCGCCGCGCTCACCTGCCTCCAGCACCTCGGCGCAGGCGGTTCCCTCCGGGAAGCTCAGCGTGGCCGACTCCTCCACCACCAGCCCGTGCCGGAGCGGAATCATCATCAGCACGCCGAGCACACCGCCCAGCAGCGCCACCAGGAAGGCGTGGACCAGGTCGAGGTCGTAGCCCATGAAGAGCAGCGCCGGCAGCGCGGTCGCGACGCCGAAGGCCAGCGATTCCCCCGCCGACCCCGTCGTCTGCACCATGCAGTTCTCGCGCACGCTCGAGCGGCCGAGGATCCGGAACACCGCGATGGAGAGCACTGCCACCGGGATGGAGGCAGAGACGGTCAACCCCACCTTCACGGAGAGGTAGACCGAGCTCGCGGCGAACATCACCCCGAGCACGCTCCCCAGCACCAGCCCGCGGACGGTCAGCTCGCGCGGAGACGGTGCCAGCGGCACCGCATCGGGCGCCAGCGTCCCTCGGGCGGGGGCGGAGTCATTCATCCGGGCAGACGGCCAGTTCTACCCGAGGTGCGGAGAAAGACAACGGGCCCCGGGGCGGCAACTCGCCACCGTGGGGCCCCTTTCTTGCCACTGACGCCTTCGGCCGGTTAGGCCGCGAGATCCGGCTCGACCTCGGCCATCAGCGCCGCCAGCTCACCCTTGAGCTTGTCCTTGGCGCGGATCTCCAGCTGGCGGGCGCGCTCGCGGCTGAAGCCGAAGTGCTCGCCCAGCTCCTTCAGCGTCATCGGCCGCTCGTTCATCACCCGCTGCTCGATGATGAAGCGCTCGCGGGGGTCGAGCCGGGTGAGCGCGACGCGGACGCGGGCGTTGATCATCCCCGCCTCCTCCTTGTCCGCCACCTCCTCGTCCTGTCCGGCGGCGGAGGATGCCACGAAGTCCACGTGGGTGCTGCTGCCGTCCTCGCCCATCGGTGCGTCGAGCGACAGGTCGCGCCCGCCAATCCGCTGCTCCATCTCGCGGACCTCGGTGGGCTTCACCCGCAGCCGCCGGGCAATCTCCTCCACCGGGATGGCGCCGTCGCCGGCGTTGTACTTCTCGAGCTCGCGACGGGTGCGGGCCAGGCTGAAGAACAGCTTCCGCTGCGCCTGGGTCGTCCCGAGCTTCACCAGGGACCAGGACTTGAGGATGTAGTTCTGGATGTACGCGCGGATCCACCAGACCGCGTAGGAGATGAGACGGATGCCCTTGTCCGGGTCGAACTTCTGCACCGCCTTCATCAGTCCGATGTTTCCCTCCTGGATGAGGTCGGACATCCGGATGCCGTAAGAGCGGTACTCGTAGGAGACCTTGACGACGAAGCGAAGGTTCGCCGTGACCAGTCGGTGGCCGGCCTGCAGTTCCCCCTTCTGGTACCGGCGGGCCAGCTTCTGCTCCTCCTCGACCTTGAGCAGGGAGTAGCGATTGATCTCCGTGAGGTAGAGCGAGAGCGAACCAGGCGTGGCGGAGTGCTCGGAGGCGAGCTGCATTCTGGACGTCTCCATGGGGTTCGGGGTTGCGACGACCCCCGGACGATGAGCAAGGTGGGTGCCACGACTCGCCGCTCGAACCCGCCGGAATCACGACCTCCGGAGGGTGTCCGGGCCCGGAGTCTGTAGAAACGCCAGGATTCAGCTGCGCGGCGGCTCGATCTCCCGGCCCGGAGGCGGGGGAACGCGCGGCGGGCCCGGCGGCTCCGGCTCCTCGGGCGCACGTCGCTCGGGCTGCACCTCCGGCGTGCTCTGACCGGGGATGTCCTCCACTCCAGTGTATGGACGGATCTCCGGCGCCGGCGTCGCGGGAACGTCCGTGGGCGGGGAGGGTGGGCGCGGAAGGTCGGGCGGCGTGGTCACGCCCTGGACGTTGGGCTCGCCGGTCCCGGAGCGGAAGGGGTGACCTCCCGCAGCGCCTCCGCCGCCTGACGGATCAGCCGGCGGCCTTCGCCGGGAGACAGCGGACGCCGTCCGAAGCGGGCCTCGCGGTAGCGAGCGATGCCCTCCCGCACCGGAGACAGCCCGGGCTCCGCCACCCGCGCTCCGTCCAGCCACCCACCGGGTCCGAGCCGTGACCGCCGCCGCAACAGACGCTGGAGCGCGAACCCCAGGTGCGTCGCATCGCCGAGCGCCGCGCGCCGGCCGATGAGCCCCGCGGCGAGGAGGGCGGCGACCAGCACACCGAGGGCCATCGCCCCGCTGCCGCCGAAGCTGCGCTCTGCGCGCGCGGCCGGCCGCTCGTCCTTTCCCGTCCACCTGTTGAAGCCGTGGATGAGCCGCGTCTGGTCGGACAGCGAGTACTCCACCACCCGGTCCAGCCAGCGGATCTGCAGGGCCTCCCAGCGGGCGAGGAGCCATCCGCTGAGGCCCGATTCCGCGGCGGACCGATGCTCGGACGGAGTCGCATCCAGCCGGAGCATGTGACCGTCCACCTCCGCCTCGACCCAGGCGTGTGCGTCGCCGGCCCGCACCAGGTACTCGCCCGCCGCCCGCTCCCCGCCGTGGAATCCCACCACCACCCGGGCGGGGATCTGCCGCGTCCGGAGCAGCACCGCCAGGGCGGTCGCGAAGTCCTCGCAGTGGCCGGCGCGCCGGTCGAAGAGGAAGTTCGCCAGCGGATCCTTCACCCGTCCGGGGAGCTCGAGCGTGTAGGCGTACCGCGACTGCAGGGCCTTCTCGAGCTGTCGGGCGATCGCGCGATCTCCCACGGCGTCGCCGCTCAGCTCCTCGGCCAGGGCAGGGATGCGCCGATCGAGCCCGGCTGGCAGCTGCAGCCTCCGCGCGCGCTCGGCCGGGTCGACGGGCGGAGGCGCCCGGCGGTCGGTCGCGCTGAAGGCCCGGTAGGTGACGTGCTCCGAGGGCCCCACCAGACGGACCTCGCGGTCCCCGGAGGGGATGAGCTCCGTCCGGACGCTGAAGGTGGCCTGGTGCGACTCGGCGTCGCCCAGGAGCACCGGCGTGTCGAGCGCCACCAGGGTGCGGCTGCCGTAGGCGGGGAGCAGGTCGATCTGCTGACGCACCAGGTCCTGCTCCACCGGCCCGAGCATCACCTGGCGCATCCGCGATCCGGGCCGGGCCGCCGTCGACCACTGGATGCCGTCGAACACGTCGAATCGCCGCCCGACCCAGTACGCATCCAGCTGCTCCGTCCCGGGGTCCGGGTCGATGCGTGCCCGGAACACCACCCGCGGGTTGGACTTGAGGACGCCCGTCCCACCGAGGCGCAGACCGTCCGCGAAGCCGGTGGTCGCTCCGCCGAGGGAGAGGCCCCCCCGGCGCGCCGCCACGTTCCACGACAGCCGGGGGAAGAGCACGAAGAACGCCAGCGCGCCCGCCACGGAGAGCGCGAGTCCCACGGCGAGCGGCCGGAGGACACGGCGGCTCGGCGGCAGCGGGCCTCCTCCGGCCTCGGCCACCACCGACAGGCCCTGCGCGAGGACCGCGAGCGCCGCGTAGAGGAAGAGGCAGAAGGCGAAGAGGAGATCCGCGCTCAGCACCGCGCCGCCGGCGATCATCAGCAGCGAGGCCAGGTGCACCTGGTCGGTGGTCCGTGGGCTGGGGCGCGAGAGGATGCGCTGCGCGGTGAGCAGCGAGGCAGTGATGCAGGCCGCCACCACCAGGTCGAGCTGCTCCACCATCACCGCGGCGTAGAGGATGACCACCGCCACGAGGAGCGCCACCGCGGCGAGTCGCCCGTCGGCCAGCGGACGCCACCCGGCCACCGCCACGCCCAGCGCCAGGAGGAAGAGCCCCATCGTCCAGGTCGGCACCTGCCCGGAGATGGCCATGCCCCCGAAGGCCGCGCCGGCCGCCAGATCCCGGAGGAGGAGCCTGAACCGGTCGGTCTTCATCCGGTCTCCGCCTCTTGTCCTGCGCGAGCCAGCGCGCGGAGGAGCGCCTGGCCATGGAAAGCGCCGGTCCCCGGCTCGATCCGCATTCCGCCGGTGCTCTCCAGGCCCACCTCCGCCCCTCGGGCGAGGAGCAGCTCGGCGCGGGCCGCCAGCTCCTCGCAGCGGACGTCGAGGGCCTCGGCCGGCGCGCGGTCGTCCAGCTGGAGCACGATGCGGGGCTGGGGCTGGGCGTCGCGTTCCACCCGCAGGAGGGTCCCCAGCTGCGCGCTCTTCAGCCAGTGGATGCGCCGCGCGTCCTCTCCCTCGCGGAGCTCGCGCAGCTGCGCCAGGTCACCTCCGCCGTCGTGCCCGCGGACCGTCCGCTGCTCCAGGCCGAGCCCGGCGCTCGAAGAGGGTGGCTCGGGGCGCGGGAGGACGCGTCCCGGGAGCACGAGGAGCTCGGCTGGAAGGTCGAAGTCGCGGATCTTCACGAACAGGCCGAAGGGGAAGGTGGTCGAGACGCGGAGGACGTCCAGCCGCATCGGCCCGCGGCGGGGCGCAGTGGCCACCGCCCGGACCACCACCTCCTCGCCGGCGGGGAGCCAGGCCAGCCGGCCCACCGCGTTGCCGAGCACCGGATGCACCTCGGACACGGACAGCGCGAAGGCCTGTCCCTTCTCCAGTCGCACGCCCCAGGCGAGGTGGAAGGGAGCCCGCGCCCTCGGGGCCGAGGGCAGGAGCCGCCGCACCTGGATCCGCCGGACGCACTGCTCGGAGAGGATGCCGGACACGACGACGATCGACAGCAGCAGCCCCAGGACCAGGTACAGGAGATTGTTTCCGGTGTTCAGCGCGCCGAGACCCACGCCGAAGACCAGCACGAGGTAGGTGCGCCC
>DASXGF010000643.1:0-12633 GCA_036489275.1 Myxococcaceae bacterium
GCGGCCACCTCGCGGCGGAGCTCGGCGACCTCATCTCGCGGCTCGGCGGGGGCTGGCTCGGGCACCCTCGCGCCGCGCTCCTGGGGCGCCGGGGAAGGGAAGGGCCGGAGCGCGGCGAAGGGGTTGTAGAGGCTCCCCAGCCCCGAGCGGGTCTGGAGGTACATCTCCAGGGCCCAGCTCACGTAGCGCCCGAGGAACTCCGCCAGCGGCCCGTCTCCCATCCGGATGAGCTGTACCAGGAGCGGCACCGGGAGGAGCCGGGCGGCGTTGCGGTCCTCGAAGATGATCTGCGCGAGCGTCGGCGCCGTCAGGTCGGCGCCGCTCTTGGCGTCCACCACCTGGACGTCCGCTCCGCCGCGGATGCGATCGGCGATCTCGTCGAGCCGCACGTAGCGGCTCTCCTCGGTGTCGTAGAGGCGGCGGTTTCCGTACTTCTTCACCAGCATCGCAGAGCCTCCTGACAGGGGCGGCGGGTCCCACGTCCTGTGCAATTGCAGCAAATGTAGGCCGCCAAACAAAGGCTGGACCCGTGGGTCGGGGGTCCATAGATTCTCGAATCAATGTACTTCGCGCACGACCTCGGCCGCGCCTTCGCCCGTCCCATCCATACGTGGGCGTCGATGCTGCGGACGGCGTGGACCCATCCCTTCAACCCGGTGGCGGGCTTCCCTCCGGTCCGGGCGCTGGCCGCGGCGGCCGAGCTGGTCGAGCGGGCCACCGCCGAGTACCCGAAGCCAGCCTTCGGCCTGGAGAAGACGGTCATCGACGGGCGCGACGTCGCGGTCCGCGAGCAGCTCGTCCACGAGACGCCCTTCTGCCGGCTGCTCCACTTCGAGCGCGACGTTCAGCGCGAGGACCCCAGGGTGCTGATCGTGGCGCCGCTGTCCGGCCACCACGCCACGCTGCTCCGGGAGACGGTGCGGGAGCTGCTCCACGACCACGACGTCTACGTCACCGACTGGGTGGATGCCCGGATGGTGCCGCTCGCCGACGGGAAGTTCGACCTGGCGGATTACGTCGACCTCGTCATCGCGCACCTGCGCGTGCTCGGACCGGGTGCGCACGTCCTGTCGGTGTGCCAGCCGGCGGTGCCGGTGCTCATCGCGACCGCGGCGCTCGCCGAGACCGATGACCCGGTGCAGCCGGCGAGCATGGTTCTGATCTCGGGGCCGGTCGACACGCGGGTGAATCCCTCCTCGGTGAACCAGTTCGCGCAGGTACACTCGCTGAAGTCGCTGGAGGCAATGGTCGTCCACCGGGTCCCGTTCGGTCATCCGGGGTCCGGCCGGCGGGTGTACCCCGGGGTCCTGCAGCTCTGGTCCTTCATGTCGCTCGACCCCCACCTCCACCTGGACGCCCACGTGGGTCTGTTCCAGGACGTGCTGAAGGGCGAGCGGGAGTCCGCGGAGAAGCACCGGAAGTTCTACGACGAGTACTTCGCCGTGATGGACCTCCCGGCGGAGTACTACCTCGAGACGGTGGACCACGTGTTCCATCGCCACAGCCTTCCCGAGGGGCGGATGCTCCACCGCGGAAAGCCGGTGCGGCTCGACGCCATCCGGCGAACTGCGCTGATGACCGTGGAGGGGGCCGAGGACGACATCACGACCCCGGGGCAAACGTACGCGGCCCACGCGCTCCTCACCGGCATCCCCGCCCACTGGAAGGAGCACCACCTCCAGGAGGAGGCGGGGCACTACGGGACGTTCAGCGGGCGCAGGTTCCGCGAGCGGATTGCACCGAAGATCCGGGCGTTCTTCCGCGCCGCACGCTGAGCCGCGAGAGGTTGCGGAGCGGGTGGATCGCCTTGCGCGGTCCGCGGCGGGACCGAGGCGAAGTACCGGGCACGTTCTCGACAGCGTTGCATCGAGGAAGTCGAGTCCGGCGGTCAGTGGGATCCCTGCGGCTTCCGGCGCTGGCCGCGGTTCGGCCGCTCGCGGGTTGCCGTCGGAGCGGCCTGCGGTGTCCTGGCGCGCTTCCCGGGGTCCTCCGGGCGAGTTGTTCCCGCGCTCCCGTTCGGTGCGTTCCGCGACGCTGGGCAGACGCTCGAGCGAGCGTGACAAAATGACCCTGGAACGAGCCATCAGTCACCCGATGGAACGGTCCGAAGAGGGGAGGGCGTCCAAACGGCCCAAGCGAAACCCGATGGAGCGCTCGTCTGCTTGGTCCGGTCCCTCGCCCACGCGGCGGCCCGGCTCGAGAGGCGGTGGCCAGCGAGAGCGCCGAACATCGCGCAGGCCGTCCGGACGGGCGCGGGCCTCCGTTGCCGTCCCGCCGCGTCCTGTAAGGGCCGGACAGCGTGACGTCTCGCGCTTTCTGGCCAGAGACCCGATCGGACGCCCAATCACTTTGCTCGCGGAGACCTCCGGCCCCCACCTAGGCTCGCCCCGATGGACACGGACAGGCCGGAGGAGCTCGGTGCAGCGGTGGCGATCCGGCTGCTCCGCGATGGCGCCCTGACCTCCGAGGCGCTGGTCCGCGCCTGCCTCGAGCGCATCGCGCGCGACGAGCCCCGCATCCACGCCTGGACCTGGCTCGACCCCGACCGGGCCCTCGCCGCGGCCCGCGCCATCGACGCCCGGGGCCGGCCACCCCCGCTGCACGGCCTGCCGGTGGGCATCAAGGACATCATCGACACCGCCGACGCTCCCACCGAGTGCGGCACGCCGCTCTATGAAGGCCGCCGACCGGCGAGCGATGCCGCCTGCGTGACCGCGCTCCGGGCCGCCGGAGGCGTGGTGCTCGGGAAGACCGTCACCACCGAGCTGGCCTTCTTCGGGCCCGGGCCCACGTGCAACCCGCACGAGCCGACCCACACGCCGGGCGGCTCCTCCAGCGGATCGGCCGCCGCCGTCGCCGCGTTCATGGTTCCCGCGGCGCTCGGCACGCAGACCGCCGGCTCGATCATCCGCCCCGCGGCGTATTGCGGCGTCGTCGGCTTCAAGCCCTCCCACGGGCTGCTCTCGCTCGAGGGGGTGCATCCCTTCGCCCCGTCCCTCGACACGCTCGGCGTCCTCGTGCGCGAGGTGGCCGACGTCGCGCCGTTGCTGGCGGGCCTCGGTGCGCCGGTCGAGCCTCGCCCGCTCGCGCGGCCACCCCGCATCGGCCTCTGGCGGACCTCCCAATGGTCCCGGGCCACCGCGGCCATGCAGCGCCGGCTGGAGGAGGTCGCCACGGTGCTCGCCCGCGCCGGCGCGTCCGTCCGGGAGGTGGACCCTTTGCCGGACGAGACGCTGCTGGTCGAGGGACAGGCGCTGATCATGGCCGCCGAGGCGGTGCGCTCGTTCGGGGCGCTGCGGCCGAGCGGCGAACTCGGTCCACAGCTCACAGAGCTGCTCGATCGCGGCGCCGCGGCCCGCCTCGAGGACGTGCAGGCGGCGAGGGTCCGCGCCGGTCAGGCCCTGAACACGATGAACGGCGTGCTCGGCGAGGTGGACGTGCTCCTGACCCCGAGCGCTCCGGGGGAGGCGCCGGAGGGGCTCGCCAGCACCGGCGACCCCATCTTCAACCGCGTCGTCACCTTGCTGGGCGTTCCGGCGATCAGTCTCCCCGCGGGCGTCGGTCCCTCGGGCCTGCCGCTCGGCGTCCAGTTCGTGGGTGCCAGGCGGGAAGAGGCGGACCTCCTCGCCGCCGCGGCGTGGGTCGAGCAACGGATCCGCCGCTGAGGCCGGGCGGCTACTTGTCGAGGAGCGCGTTCAGCGCCGACGGGTCGAACCGCCGCTCGAACTCGTTCTTGAAGCTCTCCGAGGGCGCGCTCTTCTGCCAGCGCCAGTAGACGACGATGAACTGCGGCGCGGCGCGATTGACCTTTGGATCGAAGTAGGTCGGGTCGAGCTTGACGAGGGCGCGGCCACCGCTCGCCTCGGGCGTGAAGTCCTTGAACTGGACGATGTTCGCCGGGCTGAGGAACGCCGGCTGCTCGCCCTCGGCGCCGGACATCGCGGACAGTCGCGCCCGCGCCGGGGCCTGGAGCTTGGAGATCTGGTCCCGCCGCTGCTCGACGAGGACCGCCTTCTTCGCCGGATCGACAGGCGACCGCTCGATGTCGGCGAGCATCGGATCGAGCTGCGCCTGGATCGCCGCGAGGTACCCCTCGAGGAATTGCTTCCGCGTCACCGGCTTCAGCGGCGATCTGCCGGAGCGACCGACCAGGATGGTCCGGGAGAACGTCGTCCCCGTGTTGGAGGACTGGTTGTGGATGCCCTCGTAGGACGGGAGCCCCCGGAACGTCCCTATCCGGTGCGTGAGGAGGAACGCGGTCTGCCCGCCAACCCGCAACGTCTTCAGCGGCTCGGCGAACCAGTTGAGCTGGTTCACGAAGGCGTAGGCCCAGGTGGCGGTCTCTCCACCGATCAGGAGCTTGTGGGTGTTCGGGTTGCAGTACCAGGCGCGGTACAGGGATCGGAAGGAGTAGGCGTACGGCCCGTTCTGCACGAGCGGTGACGCGTCGAGATCGCGATACCCGCCTGCCTCCATCCCCTTCGGCTCGGGGTAGGCGGCGCGAAAGACGTCGGCGATGCGGTCGATCCGCTTCGTCACGTCCGGGACGGCCGTCGGGGGAAGCCCGGGGCCCCGGGGGACGTCCGGCCGGTGGGTCCACTTCCCCGGGATGTTGAGGAGATTCTCGCTCCCCGTGCAGGGCGTGCCTTCTTTCGGTGCGGGAGCCGCGGCACGAACCGGCGCCGTGAGGAGCCCGAGCGCCAGCAGGGCAAATCGCGTCATGGCCCGACATGCTACCCGCGGACCGCCCGGCCGGAAGGAACCGGCTCCCGGGAGGCGATCTGCGGCCCGGCACCAGTCGTGTTACAGCCGGCCCCGATGCCGTCGCCTGCACCGGACCGACCCCTCGACCTCCTGGGGCTCCCGCTCGATCGCCTGACGCAGTTCCTGGTGGACGAGCTCGGGGCGCGTCCGTTCCACGCGCGGCAGCTCTACCGGTGGATCCACCAGCGCGGGGTCGTCGACTTCGAACAGATGACGGACCTCTCGAAGTCGGTCCGGGCGAAGCTCCGCGAGCGGTCCATCGTCGAGCCGCTGGCCAAGGACCTGGAGCAGCGGAGCACCGACGGCACCATCAAGTATCGGTGGCGCACCCGTGACGGGCGGCTCATCGAGAGCGTCTACATGCCGGCGACGGACCGGAAGACGCTCTGCGTGTCCACCCAGGTCGGCTGCGCGATGGCCTGCAAGTTCTGCATGACCGGGACGCTCGGGCTGCTCCGGAACCTCACCGCCGCGGAGATCGTCTCGCAGGTGCACGCCGTCAACCGCGAGGTGGCGCGCAACGAGGGCCTCGCCCTGACCCGGCCCCTCACCAACCTCGTCTTCATGGGGATGGGCGAGCCGCTCCACAACTTCGACGCCCTGAAGGACGCGTTGAGCATCCTCCAGTCAGAGGACGGTCCGAACTTCTCGCACCGGCACATCACCGTCTCCACCGTCGGGCTGGTGCCGATGATCGCCCGGCTCGGCGCCGAGACCGACGTGAAGCTCGCCATCTCGCTCAACGCCAGCACCGACGCGCAGCGGGACGAGCTGATGCCGGTCAACAAGAAGTGGAAGATCGCCGACCTCATGGAGGCCTGCCGCCAGTTCCCGCTGCGGCAGGGACGGCGGATCACCTTCGAGTACGTGCTGCTCCGCGGGGTGAACGACGCCGACGAGGACGCGGAGCGGCTGATCGAGCTGCTCCGCGACGTGCCCGCCAAGGTGAACCTCATCCCCTACAACGAGAACCCGGGCCTCGGCTTCTTCACCACTGGCGAGGAGCGGGCGGAGCGCTTCCGGGAGATCCTCGCCCGGGGACACGTCGCAGCCTTCATCCGCGAGAACCGCGGCCGGGACATCGCCGCGGCCTGTGGTCAGCTCGCGAACCGTCAGGGACCCAGCGCCCCGGCGCAAGAATCCCCTAGCGGCGCCCCCGCCTGAGGGCGCAGGAGGGAAGGATGTCCCTCTCTCCATTCCTCGAAGCGCTCGATGCTCCCGGTCCCGCGCAGGACCGGGCGAGTGGTCTGCAGCTCTACGCCTTCCTCGTCGGCAACTGGTCGCTCGACGTGCGCCTCCCGCTGCCCGACGGCTCCACCCAGCGCAGCCGAGGCGAAGTGCACGCCGGCTGGGTGCTGGAGGGCAGGGCGATCCAGGACGTGTGGGCGGTCCCTGCGCGCGGGATCGGACGCGGTGAGCTGCCGGCCGCGGCGGAGTTCTATGGAACCACGCTGCGGGTCTACGACCCAGGCCTCGACGCGTGGCACATCCTCTGGAGCGACCCGCTCCGGAACCTCTACCGCCGCCAGCTCGGGCGGGCCGAGGGCGCGGACATCGTCCAGATCGGCACCGATGACGGCGGCGCCCCGGTCCGCTGGTCATTTCGCGACCGCACCCAGGACTCCTTCCACTGGCGGGCGGAGCGCTCCCCGGACGGCGGGGCCACCTGGACCCTGCAAGTGGAGTACCTCGCCCGGCGTGAAAAGGGCTCGTAAGTGAGCGAGATCCCGAGCCGTTCTTGACAACGGCACCACTCGCGACTAATCCCGCGCGTTCCCAAGACGGAGAGGATTCATGGCTGTCGTGCTTCGGCTCGCGCGCGCGGGCGCAAAGAAGATGCCGTACTACCACGTGGTTGCCACCGACTCGCGCAACCCGCGGGACGGCAAGTTCATCGAGGCGATCGGGGCGTACGACCCGAACCTCGAGCCCCCGAAGATCGAGTTCCAGCAGGAGCGGCTGGAGCACTGGCTGAAGGCGGGCGCGACCCCCTCGGAGACCGTCGCCGGTCTCATCAAGCGCGCCAGCAAGTCCACGCCCAAGGCCTGACGCGCGTGGAAGAGCTGTTGATGTCCCTGGCCCGGGGACTGGTGGACCGCCCGGACCAGGTCGAGCTGCGAAGCCAGCCGGCAGACGGCGGCACGCTGTTCGAGCTCAAGGTGGCCCCGGACGACGTGGGCAAGGTCATCGGCCGTGACGGCCGGACCGTGAACGCGATCCGCACGCTGCTCACCGTCGCCGCCCAGCGGCGCGGGGTGAAGGCCCGCCTCGAGGTGCTGGACGATCGCCGGGTCGCGGCTCCCGCCGCCCCGCCGTCGCCGCCCTCCGAGCCTCCCCCGGCCGGATGAGCCCGCAGCGCCCCACGCTCGAGGTGGGGTACGTGGCGCGCGTGCACGGGCTCCGAGGCGAGCTGGCGGTGAAGACGTTCGATCCCGACTCCGACTCCCTCCTGTCGGTCCGGCGGCTGGTGCTGCGCCTGCGCTCGGGGGAGGAGCGCCCGTTCGCGCTCGAGGCTGCCCGCCGCGCAGCGGAGACCACGCTGATCTCTCTCGCCGGGGTCACCTCGCGCTCGGGCGCCGAGGCGTTCAGGGGCGCCACGGTGCTCGTCCACCGCGAGGACCTTTCCCCGCCGGTCGAGGGAGAGTGGTTTCAGGGCGACCTGGTGGGCCTCGAGGCGCGCACCCCGGAGGGGACCCCGCTCGGGCGAGTGACGGAGATCTGGAACACCGGCCCGATCCCCGTCCTGGTGGTCGAGGGCAGCGGCCCGGAGCCCCTGATGGTCCCCTTCGTCGACGAGTTCGTGCCGGAGGTGGACGTCCAGGCCGGGGTGCTCGTCGTCCGGCCTCCGGAGATGCTGGAGTAGGGCCCACGAGCCATGTGGCAGGCGGAGATCCTCACCCTGTTTCCGGCGATGGTGACCGGGTACCTCGAGGCGAGCATCCTCGGGAAGGCGCGCACGCGCGGGCTGCTCCGCGTCGAGCCGCGTGACATCCGCGAGCACGCCGAGGGCAAGCACCGGGTGACCGACGATGCCCCCTACGGCGGCGGGGCGGGGATGGTGATGAAGCCCGAGCCGCTGGTCGCGGCGATCGAGGCCGCCCGCGCCGCGCTCCCCGGAGCCCGGGTGCTGCTCACCTCGCCGCGGGGAGATCGCTTCACGCAGGAGATGGCGCGGGCGCTCGCCGCCGGACCGACCGACCTGATCCTCGTCGCCGGGCGCTACGAGGGCGTGGACGAGCGGGTCCGCCCCCACGTGGACGCGGAGGTCTCGCTCGGCGACTTCGTCCTCACCGGCGGCGAGCTCGCGGCGCTGTGCATCGTGGATGCCGTGGCCCGGCTGCTTCCCGGGGTTCTGGGCAACGCCGACTCCTCCGGCTCGGAGAGTTTCGAGGGCGGCCTGCTCGAGTACCCGCACTACACCCGGCCCGCGGACTTCCGGGGGGCGACGGTGCCCGAGGTGCTCCAGGGAGGCGACCACGCCCGCATCGCGCGGTGGCGACGGTGGCACCAGCTTCAGCTCACCCGCGCGCGGCGACCCGATCTGCTGGAGGCGGCAGGGCTCTCGGACGAGGATCGGCGCCTGCTGGCCCTGGAGGAGAAGGACCTCTGAATTCGGGGGCTTGTGCTTGCGACGGGACGGTGCGTCTGCTATCTGGCCCGGCTCCCTGTCAGTCGGAGTCTGTTGCCATGCGCCCGAGCGCCCTGGAATACGTCGAATCGAAGCAGCTGCGGAAGGATGTCACCGAGTTCCGCACCGGTGACACCGTCCGCGTGCACTGGAAGGTCCGTGAGGGCGAGAAGGAGCGCGTGCAGCCGTTCGAGGGCGTGGTCATCCGCAAGACCAAGGGCGCCAACCGGGCGACCTTCACCGTGCGCAAGATGTCCTACGGGGTCGGTGTGGAGCGCATCTTTCCGCTGCACAGCCCCCGCTACGAGCGGATCGAGGTCCTGACCCGCGGCGACGTGCGGCACAACCGCCTGTTCTACCTCCGCGAACTCCGCGGCAAGGCCAGCCGCGTGGACACCCAGGAAGAGCTCCTCGACACGGCCGCCGCGGCGCCCGCGCGCGAGGCGCCGGCTGCGGAGGCTCCGGCCGCCACTGCCTCCGCCCCGGCCCCGAAGGGCAAGAAGGGCAAGGCGAAGGCTCCGGCCAGCGCCAACCAGAGCTGACCGTCGACCGCCTGGGCTAGAGTCGTCCCTCGCGCATGCACTGGGTCGAGTTCGCGCTCCAGGGCGTACGCGGGTTCCTGCCCAGCGTTCGCGTTTCCCTGAAGCCCGGTTACTGGACGTTGCTCCCGAACACACCGGGAGCGCCGCTCGTGGGGCTCACCTCCGAGCTGTGCTTCCCGGATGGACGGGGCGGTGACGCGCGCTATGCGTCCGCCGACGGAGGCAACACCAGCAAGGCCGCGCTGTGGATCGTCGGCCGCGACCGGACCACCTACCGGATCCTCCGCGAGCTGGGCCGGGCGGGCTCGCTGCACCGGGTGAACGCCAATACTCGGGGCCATGACCTGGTCACCGACGAGCCCACGGAGATGGCGCAGTTCCTCCGGGCGCAGGTCGGCTTCCCGCCGCGTGGCCGCTACGAGACGCTGTTCACCTTCACCCCGGGGCAGATCCCGAGCAAGCGGCCCAAGAAGAGCGCGCCAGGCAGCGGAGCGCGCGCCGGCGGTGGTGGTGGTGCGGTGCCGGAGACGCCGGTCGACCCGGCACAGGCGCGGGCGCGGCTGGTGGAGCTGGAGAAGGAGCTGGCGGTGTCCTCCGAGGTGGAGCGGCTGCAGTTCCGCGCCGACGGGGTGAGCGCGCAGGTCTTCCAGCTCGAGACGAAGGTGAAGGCGGCCGAGGGGCTGGAGGGCCAGCTGGCCGATGCCCGGCGGGCGCTGCAGCAGGCGCCGACCGTGGAGGGCCTGGGCCTCATCCCGGACATCGTGGAGCGCTCGAAGACGTTCCCGGCGCTCGTGGCGAAGGTGGACGAGACGCTGGCGAAGCTCGAGGCCGACCGGCAGCTGGACGTGGTCAAGGCGCCGACGCCGGCGCCGCTGCAGCGCGACGGCCGGTTCTGGGCGGGGATGGCGCTCGGCGCGGCGGCGCTCTTCACCGGCGCCACGCTGACCGGCCCGCTCAAGTTCATCGCGCTGCTCGACATCCCGGCCTTCGGGCTCGCGGCGCTGGTGGCGCTGAAGCGGGTCGAGGACCTCCAGTGGGCAGAGCTCGCGGTGCGCCGGGAGGATCGGCTCGGGGACCGGGAGCGCCAGGTGCGCGAGCAGTTCGAGACCGACGCGCAGCCGGTGCGGAACGCGATGAAGATCCTCGGGGTCGAGCAGCCGCACGAGATCGTCGCTGCGCTCGAGGAGCACTCGCGGTACGCGGCGGGGGTCGCCGAGCTGGAGAAGCGGCTGCAGGCCGCGAAGCTGAACCCGGAGTACGTCGCCGCGGCCACGCAGCTGGCCGAGCTGCGGGCGGAGCAGGAATCGCTGAACGCGAAGCTGGCGGAGAAGGGCAGCTACGTGCGCGATGCCCGCGACGTGGAGCGGGAGATGGCGCGGATGCGCGAGGCGCTCGCTCCGGCCCCCCGCCGCGTTTCGAGCCCGGGCGCTCCGGCAGCGCAGTCGGCCGACGGCCTGGACGACTTCACGCCGGCGCTGGTGGGTGCGGCGGCGGATCTGCTGACCACCGACGTGCCGACGCTCGCCGCGCGCATCGCCGAGCGGTGCGCGCAGTACACGAGCGCGCTGACCGACCGGCGGGTGGAGGGGATGGACATCACCCACGACGGGCAGGGCCTGGCGCGGGTGAGCGGCAAGCAGGTCCCGGTGGGCCAGGTGGATCCTCGGGACGTGGACTGGGTGTGGTTCGCGCTGCGGCTGACCCTGCTGGAGCGCCTCGTCACCCACGAGCCGATGCCGGTGCTCCTCGAGGACATGGCCACGGGGATGGACGAGGCGCGGCTGCCGATGCTCGGCCGGATGCTCAAGGCGCTGGGAGGCGGGACGCAGCTGCTCCACGTGACGGCGCACCCGGTCTTCGCCTCGCTGTCCGAGGGGTCCCTGAACGTCTGATCTGCCCCCTACAGTCTTCGTCGGATCGGGGGGGCGGGCATGGGCGAGGTGGATCGGTCGAGGTTGGGCTCCGAGGCAGAGGAGCAATGCGTGGCCTGGCTGGAGCGGGCGGGGTACTGCATCCGCGAGCGCAACTGGCTGGTGCGCGAGGGCGAGCTGGACATCGTGGCGGAGCGGGACGAGTTCCTCTGCTTCGTCGAGGTGCGGATGCGGACCTCCGCACGGTTCGGTGAGCCGTCGCTGACGGTGAACCGGGAGAAGCAGCGGCGGGTGGTGCGGGCCGCGCTCCGGTATCTGCAGCGGAAGCCGGCGCCGCGGCGGATGATCCGCTTCGACGTGATGACCGTCCTGGGGCGTGGGCCGGGCGCGATCATCGAGCATCTGCCCGGAGCGTTCGACGCCGGGATGTGAGAGCGTCGGCGGCCGAGTCATGGCCGGCACGCTCCATCTCGTCGCGACGCCCATCGGGAACCTCGGGGACGTGACCACCCGGGCGGTGGAAGTGTTGCGGGCGGTGGGGTTCGTGGTCTGCGAGGACACCCGGCACTCCGGACCGTGGCTGCGCCAGCTCGGTGTACAGGCGCCGCTCCTGAGCCTGCCGGCGTTCGCGGAGAAGGAGCGGATCGGCGGCATCGTCGCGCGGCTCGAGGGAGGGGAGGACGGCGCGCTGGTGACCGACGCCGGCAGTCCCGGGATCAGCGACCCGGGGGAGGCGCTGGTGGTCGAGGCCGTGGCGCGAGGCATCCGGGTGCTGCCGGTCCCGGGCCCCAGCGCGGTCATCGCGGCGCTGAGCGCCTCGGGGCTGCCGTCGGGGCGGTTCCACTTCCTGGGATTTCTGCCACGTTCGGGACCGGACCGGACGGCGGTGCTCGACGAGGTGGCGGGGCTGCGGGCGACGCTGGTGATCTACGAGTCGGCGCGGCGGCTCGGGGAGACGCTGGTGGACCTCGAGACCGCGCTCGGTGCGCGCAGGGCGGTGGTCGCGCGCGAGCTGACGAAGGTGCACGAGGAGTTCGTCCGCGGGACGCTGGGCGAGCTCGTGGCGCGGTACCGCGACGAGCCGCCGCTCGGTGAGGTGGTGGTGCTCGTCGAGGGCCGGACCGAGGCCGTGCGGTGGACGGAGAGCGAGGTGAGGGCGGCGCTCGAGGCCGGGCTCGCGCGAGGGGAGCGCCTCAAGTCGCTCTCGACCGAGATCGCGCGCCAGGCCGGCTGGACGAGCGCAGAGGTCTATCGCCTGGGAGCGAAGCGAGCACGATGAAGCTCATTCACTTCTTCGCGACGAAGAGCGACCTGGAAACGCTCCTCGAACGCTTGGACGAGAAAGCCACCCGCTAGCGGGCCGGAGCGGGAGCCGAAGGCGGCGTGCCCGCGACTCCGAGCGCCGGACTCGTCGCGGCAGGGACCACTGCCGGCGACGGACTGGTCGCCACCCGTGTGGTCATCATCGACCGCCACTTCGTGACCTGCTCGGTGAGCGCCGGCCGATCCGCCGCGGCGAGGTTCACCTTCTTCGTCGCCTGCACGTCGAACGGATCCAGCACCCGGTCCGACGGGGACATCAGCTGGTAGTGCAGGTGCGGCGCGAAGCTGTGCCCGCTGTTCCCGCTGTGGGCGATGACCTCGCCCTGCTTCACCTTCGTCCCGACCGTCAGCGTCCGCGGGAGCTCCGAGAGGTGGAGAAAGATCGCCTTCATGTGCGGCGGGCCCGCCTCGGCGATCTCCAGGCTGTTGCCGTTCCCGCGGAAGAACCAGTTCTTCCGGGTGATGGTCCCGTCGAACGTCGCCTTCACCGGTGTCCCCACCGGCG
>DASXGF010000670.1:0-5181 GCA_036489275.1 Myxococcaceae bacterium
CTTTCCGGGCGTAGGGCTCCGTCGTCTCCTGGACGTCCCGACGAATCGGGCGCTTCCGATCTCGGACGTCAGACCCTTCCTTCGGGCCCAGCAACGGAGGGGTCTCGCACGCGATGGGTCGCACCGGCTGGGGGGCAGTACTGGTGGCTCTATCCGCGTGCGGGTCGTCGATCCCCGGGGCGGAGCCTTCACGCCCGGCCGTCGGGTCGGCGCGAGCCGCGCTCGGCATCGGGTCGAGCGCCGATGACCTGCGCACCGGCTGGTACCCCACCCAGCCCGCGCTCGCCCCGCCCAGCGTCTCGGCTCCGGACTTCGGGCAGCTCTTCGTGAGCCAGCTCGACGGGCAGATCTACGCCCAGCCGCTGCTGGCCAACGGCGTGCTGTTCGTGGCCACCGAGACCAACAACATCTACACGCTCGACCCGAAGACGGGGACCATCCTCCACCAGCGGACGCTCGAGACGCCGTGGAACGCGGCCGACCTCGGCTGCGCAGACCTGGCGCCCAAGGTCGGCATCACCGGCACGCCGGTCATCGACACCAGCAACCCGAGCAGCGTCACCGCCTACTTCGTCACCAAGGGCTATCTGTCCGGGACCTCGGGGCCGGCCGGAGCGTGGATGCATGCGGTGGATGTCCCGACACTCGCCGAGCGGCCCAATTTTCCGGTGCAGATCCAGGGCGGGGCGGACAACCAGAGCGGCATCACCTTCGACGGCACCTACCAGGTCCAGCGGCCCGGAATGCTGATGCTCGGCGACACGGTGTACGCGACCTTCGCCGGGCATTGCGACATCGGGACGTATCAGGGCTGGGTCGTCGGGGTGTCCTCCGGCGGCGCCCTCCGCGCGATGTGGTCCGCGGCGGCCAGCTTCCCCGGTGCGGGCATCTGGCAGAGCGGCGGCGGGCCAATGTCCGATGGGCCGAGCACGTTCATCGTCGCCACCGGGAACGGCGACGTGGTGACGCAGCCCACGCCCGGAAAGCAGCCGCCCAACGTGCTCGCGCAGGCGTGGGTCCGATTGCAAGTCCAGGGGAACGGAGAGCTGCAGGCGACCGACTTCTTCGCCCCGTACGACGCGGCCGCGCTGAACGTGTGGGACGCGGACTTCGGCTCCGGGGGACCCGTGGGGCTGCCCGATTCCTTCGGCACGTCGAGCGTCCCGCACCTGGGCGTGGCCGCGGGCAAGGAGGGTTTCGTGTACCTCTTGAACCGCGACGATCTCGGCGGGCTCGGAGAGGGGCCTGGCGGCGGGGACAAGGTGGTCCAGCGCATCGGCCCGTACGGTGGCGTCTGGTCGCGGCCGGCGGTGTGGCCCGGAAACGGCGGCTGGGTCTACTACCCCACGGCCTCGGGCGGGACGACGTCGGAGGGCTCGACCGGCAACTTCAACGTCTTCCAGGCCGGCACGGACGGACAGGGGAACCCCACGCTCTCGCTGGTGGCCACGGCGGCGGATGCGTTCGGCTTCGGGTCGAGCGCGCCGGTCGTGACCTCGAACGGGACGGCCGACGGATCGGCGCTGGTGTGGACGGTGTGGATGCCGGATGGCTCGGGGCAGGGCGCGCAGCTCCGGGCCTACGACGTGCTCCCCATCAACGGCACGCTGCCGCTCCGGTTCACCGCCAATGTCGGCACGGGGACCAAGTTCAATCCGCCGGGCATCGGCGACGGCCGGGTGTACGTGGGCACCCGCGACGGGAACGTCTATGCGTTCGGCGCGCCGGTGGACCAGCCGCTCACCGCCAGCCCGGTGAACCTGGGCACGGTAGATCTGGGGAACAGCACGAGCGGGCAGGTGGTCTTCACCGCGCGGCGGTCGGTCACGGTGACGGCGGTCAGCTCGACGAGCCCGGAGTTCACCACCGGAGCTCCGACGCCGGCGTTCCCCGCCACGCTGGCGCAGGGAGCCTCGCTCACCATCCCATCGACGTTCACGCCGACGCAGGCGGGCATCCGGTCGACGGCGATCGTGGTGGTGGCCGACGGGGCGCCGGTGTCCGCGCCGGTCACCGGCATCGGGCGGACTCCGACGGCAGTGCTCCAGATCGCGCCGCTGGTGGTGAGCTTCGGGGGCGTCGCGGTCGACCACCAGGTCAACGGGACGCTCACCCTCGCCAACGTCGGGGGGGCGGGCCTGGTCGTCAACAGCGTGAGCAGTCCGGGCACGCCGTTCTCGGCCACTGGCACTCCTCCGGGCGGGTCGACGCTCTCAGCCGGGCAATCGATCACCCTGACCTTCACCTTCTCTCCCACGGCCGTGGGGACGTTCAGCGACCAGGTGGTGGTCGACACGTCGGTGGGGAAGGAGACGGTTCCGCTCTCGGGCTCGGCGGCGGTGGCAGGAAATCTGGTGCTGAACCCGAGCTCGCTGCAGTTCGGGAGCGTCGCGGTGGGCCAGAGCAAGGTGCTCGACTTCCAGATCACCAACAGCGGTGGATCGATGGTGACGGTGACCAAGTCCAAGCCGCCGGCGCTGGGGCTGGGCTTCAGCAACACCGATGACCTGGACGAGGGGTCGACGATCGCCGCGGGCGCGACAAAGACGCTGCACGTCCAGTTCGTGCCGCGGAACGACGGCCAGGCGACGGATCACTGGACGATCAACGCCGACGGGGACCAGGGGCTGCTGACGCTCGCGATGACGGGGACAGGCGGAGTCGACTCGAGCAAGGGATGCAGCAGCACCGGCGGAGGCTTCGCGCTCTGGCCACTCCTGAGCGTGCTGCCGTGGGTGCTGCGGCGGAGACGGCGCGCGGAGTGACCGGGGGGCGCTCGTCCCCGGCTCAGGTCGTTCGCAGAGCCGTGGCGGGATCCACCCTCGCGGCTCGCAGCGCCGGCAAGATCGCGCTGAGGAGCGCCACGATCCCGAGGACCGCCACGACGCCGGCGAGGACCATCGGATCGGCGGCGGTCACTCCGAAGAGGAGCCCCCGGAAGACGAGCGCGAGCACCACCGCCCCGAGTACGCCCGCAGTCGCCCCGGCGAGGATCGGCGGCAGGTTCCGGCGGAGCACGAGGCGGATGATGTCCCGTCGCGCGGCGCCGACGGCCATGCGGACACCGAACTCGCGGGTCCGCTCGATGACGCCGTAGGAGACCACGCCGAAGATGCCCACCGCGGCGAGGACCAGCGCGAAGGCGGCGAACACGCCGAGGAGGAAGACCGGGTAGCGGCGGAGGAACATCGAGGGCGCCTGGTTCAGCACGTCGGTGAGCGTGCGGACCGGGAGCACCGTGGCCTCGGGGAGGACTCCGAGCAGCGCGCGGCGCACCTCGCCCTCGATGCCCTTGCGGTTGCTTCGCAGCACGAAGCTCACCGGGTTCTCCGGGAACTGGGAGTCCGCGTAGTAGAGGATCGCCGGCGGCGCCTCGTCGAGCGCGCCGAAGGTCTGGTCTCCCACCAGGCCCACGATGGTCAGCACCGGCGCGGTGGGTGAGTAGGTGGGACGGATCTGCTTTCCGATGACGTCCTCGCCGGGGAAGTAGCGGCGCTGGAGCGCGCGGTTCACCACCGCGACGGGCATCCCGCCCTGGACGTCCTCGGATCCCGGAGCCCGTCCAGCGAGAACTGGCATGCCGAGGATCCGGAAGTAGCCGGGGCCCACCAGGCGGTAGGCAGCCTCGGGTTGTGCGCCGGTCGGCGGCGGGCGACCCTCGACGAGGAAGCGCTGGGTGTTGCCGTTCCCCGTTCCCGGGAGGCGGCTGACGCGGGTGACCGCGGAGACCCCGGGAATCGCCTCGAGCGCCTCGAGCATGCGGGCCTGGAGCGCGATGGCCGCCTCGTCCTTTTCCACGAGCGCGTCGGGAGCGACCGCGGTGACGCCGAGCGCGCCCTCGGGTCGGTAGCCGGGGTCGGTGGAGAGGACGCGGAGCAGGCTCTTCCCCATCAGCCCCGCGGAGCCGAGGAGCATGACGGCGAGCGCCACCTCGACGGCCACCAGGATGCCGCGAAGGGCGTGGCGGCGGGTGTCTGGTCCGCCGGCGGTCCCGGATTCCTTGAGCACGTCGTGGAGATCCGGGCGCGAGGCACGGAGCGCGGGGAGCAGCCCGAACAGCAACGTGGTGAGGACGATGAGCCCGCCGCCGTAGAGGAGAACGCGGGCGTCGACGTCGAGGTGCTCGAGGAAGGGCATGCCGGCCTGCTCGCGGCTCGGGATGCCGGCGAGGAGGAGCGGGAGGCTCAGGCGCGCGGCGAGGAGGCCGAGGAGCCCTCCGAGCGCGGCGAGGACGAGGCTCTCGGTGAGCAGCTGCCGGAGGAGCCGCGGGCGGCCGGCTCCGAGGGCGGCGCGGACGGCCATCTCTCGCTCGCGGGTGCGGGCGCGCGCGAGGAGGAGATTGGCCACGTTGGCGCAGGCGACGAGAAGAACCAGCGTGACGCAGGCGAAGAGGAGGACCAGGACGGGCTCGACCTTGCCAACGAGCACGTCGCGGAGCGGGACCACCTCCATCGTGACGCCCTGCATCTCGGTGGGGAAGCGTCGGCGGAGGTCGTCGGCGTAGGCGGTGAGGCGCTGCTGGGTCTGGCGGAGGTTCGAGCCGTCGCGGAGGCGGGCGACGCCGTTGATCCAGTGGAGGTTGCGGCGGCCCTGCATGTCGTCGCGAGGCTGGACCGCGAGGATGACCCGGGCGTCGGCGCCGGGAGCGAAGGGGAAGCTCGCCGGGAGGACGCCGACGATGGTGTACGGGCGGTCGTCGAGCATGAGGGTGCGGCCGAGCGCGCCGGGGTCGCCGCCCATGCGGGTTCGCCAGAAGGCGTCGGTGAGGACGACGGCGCGGGGGCCGCCGTTGACGTCCTCGCCGGGGAGGAAGGTGCGGCCGAGCTGCGGGCGGACGCCGAGGACGTCGAAGAAGTTGGCGGAGACCTGGAGCGCCGGAAGACGGGTGCGCTCGGCGCCGTCGTTCCAGATGACCGGCGAGCCGTTGTAGCCGCCGACGCGGGCGAAGAGGGAGTTGTCCTCCTGGAGCTCGCGGAGGGTGGGCCAGGCGAGCTCGAAGCGCGGCATGTCGTGGTTGTCGTGGACGCTCCACAGGTGCACGAGTCGATCGGGCTCGGTGTACGGGAGGCTGCGGAGGAGCGCGGCGTCAACGGCAGTGAAGATGGCGGCGTTGAGGCCGATGCCCATCGAGAGGGTGAGGACGACGACCGCGGCGAAGCCTGGGCGGGTCCGGAGGTGGCG
>DASXGF010000693.1:0-1543 GCA_036489275.1 Myxococcaceae bacterium
AGATCTCCGGCTGGTACGGCGTGTACTGGGTGTACCAGCCCGGGTTCTGGAAGACGTTCCGGAGGATGATCGGCGGGACGAACGTGTCGGAGTAGCCCTCTCCGATGAAGCTCCGGAACACGGGATTCTTCGCCGCCATCGCCTCGAGCTCTTCCAGCAGCCGGGCCTCGTCCACCGCCGGGGGCAGGTCCAGCTCCCTGCGGAGCCGGATGCTGGCCGGCAGGGTCTGGTCCACGAGGGCCTTGACCGACGGCACGCCGAGGACGCGGAGCATGTCCGTCACGTCGGCGGCGTCCGGTCCGATGTGGCGGCTGGGGAAGGAGTCGGTCTCCGAGGGGGTCCGTGAGTCGGGCATCGAGTCGATGGTTACCTGGCGGGAGGGCGGGCGAGCCAGCGCCTCCGACGGCATGAGAGGACGCCGGTTTAACAGGACCGGGCCACGCCGGCAGCCGGGTCGGCGAGGCCCCGGCGAAAGGCGCTCAGGTCGCGGTCTTCGCCAGCAGCTCGCCGTAGGCGTCCGCGTCCATCAGGCCGTCCAGCTGGGAGGGCTCGGAAGGGGTGACCTCGACGATCCACCCTGCCCCGTAGGGGTCGCTGTTGATGGCGGACGGCTCGTCGGCGAGCGCGCTGTTCACCTTGGTGACCTTGCCGGAGATGGGGGCGAAGAGCTCGCTCACCGCCTTGGTGGACTCCACGACGCCGAAGGGGCTCCCGGCGGTCATGGTGTCGCCCACCTTGGGCAGCTCGACGTACACCACGTCCCCGAGGGCCTCCTGGGCGTGGGCGGTCACCCCCACCACCACCGCGCCGCCATCGCGGCGCGCCCACTCGTGGTCCTTGGTGTAGCGGAGGTTCTTCGGGTTCTCGGCCATCGGTCGTGCCTTCCTCGGGAGAGTTGCGGCGGGCGCTCTCTAGCGCTTGAACGGAGTCTTCACCACCTCGGCGCGAACCGGGCGGCCACGGATCTCGATCTCCAGCGGGGTGCCCTCCGCGGCCAGCGCCGGGGGCACGTAGCCGATGCCGATCGCCTTCTTCACCGTCGGCCCCTGGGTGCCCGAGGTCACCTCGCCGACGCGCTTGCCGCCCGCGAGGATGGGGTAGCCGTGCCGGGGGATCCCGGGCTCGCGCATCTCGAAGCCCACGAGCTTGCGGGGGATGCCGGCGGCCTTCTGCTCGGCCAGCGAGGCCCTCCCGACGAACTCGCCCTTGTCCCACTTGACGATCCAACCCAGGGCCGCCTCGAGCGGGCTGTGGGCATCGTCGATGTCGTTGCCGTAGAGGGCGTACTTCATCTCGGTGCGCAGCGTGTCCCGCGCTCCGAGACCCGCCGGGATCAGCCACGCCGGACGACCGGACTCGAGCAGCGCGTTCCACAGCGCCTCGGCCCGGTCGGATGGACAGTAGAGCTCGAAGCCGTCCTCGCCCGTGTAGCCGGTCCGCGAGACGATGCAGGGCACTCCGGCCACGGTCCCTTCGTGGAACCGGTAGGTGGGGATGCTCTCCAGCGCACCCTCGCCACGGAACTCGATCTCCCCCATGTGCG
>DASXGF010000747.1:0-7050 GCA_036489275.1 Myxococcaceae bacterium
GGAGCCCGACCGCCACGCCTTCCTCTTCGTCCTCCTCTCCGGCCTCCTCGGAAAGGCGCCCGGTGGCTTCTGGCAGCGAGCGAGCGCGGCCCACCCTCCCGAGGCGGTGGAGGGAGCGCGCGCCGTGCTCGGGGTCGCGAGCATCTTCGCCCCCGTCCCCCTGTTCTGGGCCTGCTTCGACCAGAAGGCATCGCTCTGGGTGCTCCAGGCCCGGAACCTCGACCTCCAGGTTGGCCCGCTGACGCTCGCCCCGAGCCAGCTCCAGGCGGTGAACCCGCTCCTGGTCATGCTCCTCGTCCCGCTGGTGACCTACGGGCTCTATCCCTGGCTCGAGCGGCGCGGAATCCGGTTCACCCCGCTCCGGCGCATCGGCACCGGCCTCGTGCTCACCGCCACTTCCTTCATCGGGGTGGCGCTCATCCAGCGCGCGCTCGAGTCCGGAGCACGGCCGTCGGTTCTCTGGCAAGTGGGACCGTACCTGGTGCTCACCGTCTCGGAGATCCTCGTCTCCATCACCGGGCTCGAGTTCGCCTACACCCAGGCGCCCCTCCGCATGAAGGGCACCATCATGAGCCTCTGGCTCCTCACCACGTTCGCCGGGAACTTCGTCGTGGTGCTGGTGAAGAAGCTCGGGCTCGTGCACGGCACGACCGAGTTCCTCTTCTGGGCAGGCCTCACCTACCTCGCCGCGCTCTGCTTCGCCCTCATCGCCCGGCGCTACGTGGTGCGGGACCACTACCTGCCGGCCACGACGCCCGCCCCGTCCGCGGCGCCGGTTCCCGGACCGGCCGCGCGCCTGGCCTAGAAGCGCACCCCGATCGACGCCACGAAGAACTCGTCGATGCCCCCGGGCTGGAACCAGTACGCAGTGAAGTCGAGCTTCCAGACGCTGAACCCGAGCAGGGGCCCCAGCACGACCTCGCGCGAGGTATGGAACACGCGGGTACGCTGGACCACCATCCCGGCGCGGAGCCACTCCCAGGGGCGCACGTCGAGCTCGCTCCAGACGTAGACGAATCCGCCGGTGTCCTTCTGGACGTCGATCACCCATTCGCCCTGGGAGCTGAAGGAGAGCGGGCCCCACCCCACCTCGAGCTCCAGCCCCACGATGGGCCCGCCCACGTCGCCGAACATGCAGCCGATGATGGGAGTCACCCCGAACGTGACCGCCCCACCGAACTCGAAGTTCCACCCGACGAAGGCCGAGCCGGTCCGTAGCGCCTCGTAGTTGTAGCGGACCTCGACGTGGACCGGTCCGTGGTCCGCCGTCGCGGTGGGCACGCCGAAGTTGGTCTGGTCGTGCACGAAGTACCAGGAGAGCGATGCGCCCAGAGCCCAGGCCTTCTCCTCCGGTGCGGCGTGCTCCACCGGCTGTCCCCAGGCCGGGACCGCGCCCGCCAGCCCCGCCGCGAGCAGCACGCGCGTGATCCGCCGCCTCATCCGCCGAGCGCCGTGACCAGCCCCACCAGCACCGCGCCGATGCCGAGCATCGCCAGCCCCACCTTCACCGGGGACAGCCCCGAGTAGCGGCCGACTGCATAGCCGCTCAGGAAGAGCAGCGCGAGCCCGAGCCCCCGTGACACCTTCATCGCCACGCCGACGTCCTGGAGGAGCAGGAAGGGCAGCGCCACGGGGAAGGTGCTGACGACGACCAGGACGAAGACGGCCAGCGCGCCGAGGACGTCCTCCCACCGGAGCCGGGGCCGATCTGGTATCGCCGGGTCGGCGAGGACCTCCTTCTGCAGGCGATCGAGGTCGGCCGGGCTCAGGCTCTGGAGCAGCGGTTCGGGGAGGTCCTCGGAGAGGACCCGGGCGGGGTCGGCCCCCGCGCGGAGCTCACCGGCGAGGAGGAATCGCCGCGCGCGGCCGAGGACCTGGTTGAGGGCGTACATCACCGCGTCCACCAGTCCCCACGCCACGTTGCAGGACAGCGTGCTGGCGAAGAGTGCCCGGGTCTCGCGCTCCGTCGCCTGGGCCACGTTGAGCGCCCCGGTCAGGGTCAGGGCCATGATCAGCCCGAAGAGCACTTCGGACGCCCGGTCGTACGGGCTGAGGACGCCGCGAATCACCGGGCCAGTCGGGTGCACGTTCATTGAAACGCGCGATTCCTCCCGGATGCATCTCCGTCCTCCATGGGACCTTGGTCCGATGGCCCGGAGCCCTGCCCTCCTCGAAGGTGTCAGCGCCCGCAGGCCGACGCCTGGGCAGGGGAGGACTCATGAATCCGCGACACGCGCTGTTCCTCGCAGTGGGGCTCGCCGGCGCGCTCGGCTTCGCCCAGACGCCGCCTCCCGCCCCGCCGGGGGCCAAGCCCGCGACGCCCCCGCCGGCCGGCGCTCCCGCAGCCGCCCCTGCCGCCGCGCCCGCGGCACCGGCCAGCGCCCCCGCTGCTCCGGCCGCCGCACCTGCCGCGCCTGCCGCCGGCGCTCCACCGGTCATCGCCGTGAAGAGCGACTCACCGTGCAAGGAGGACGCCGCGGCGTTCTGCGCTGAGGTCCAGCCGGGAGGTGGCCGCCTCTACCGGTGCCTCTTCGAGCACGAGGGTGAGCTGTCCGTCAGCTGCCGCGCCCGGATGACCGAGATCCGGACCACCGGTGGCGAGTGCAAGGACGACATCGCGAAGTTCTGCGCCTCGACGCCGCACACCAAGGGGATGCTCGCCAAGTGCCTCGAGGAGCATCACGATCAGCTGGGCGACGCCTGCAAGGCACTCTCGTCGAAGGCCCGCGGCGCCGCTTCCGCGGCTCCTGTGCCCGCGGGTGGCGCTGCTGCCGCCCCGGCCGCTGCGGCCACGACCGCACCCGCGGCCCCGGCCGGAGCCGCCCCCGCGCCCAAGCCCGCCTCCGCGCCCGGCGACGCCGGAAAGAAGTAACGAACGCTCAGGGTCCGAGCCCGACCCACTCCTCGCCGTCCTCGAACCGCTCCTTCTTCCAGATCGGGACGTCGGCCTTGAGCCGCTCGATCGCGTGACGACAGCCCTCGAAGGCGGCCGCCCGGTGGGGCGCGGACACGGCGATGACGACCGCCGCCTCGCCGGGAACGAGCGTCCCCACCCGGTGCACGATGGCCGCCCGGCTCCCCGGCCACCGGGACTCGATCTCCCGCCCGATCGCCTCCATCGCGCGCTCGGCCATGCCGGGGTAAGCCTCGTAGCTCAGCGCACGGACCTTCCGGCCCCGCGTCTGCGAGCGCACGGTGCCGGTGAAGGTGACCAGCCCGCCGCGCTCCTCTCCGTCGACGGCCCGCAGCACCTCCTCCAGCTGCAGCGGAGCCTCCGACAGCCGGAAGCAGCCCGCGCCACCGGCCACCGGCGGCACCAGCGCGACCTCCGCCCCGTCCGGCACCGCAGAGTCGAGCGAGGTGAACTCCTGGTTCACCGCCACCCGGAGGTGCGGCAGGAGCGGCTTCAGCTCGGGATGACGCGCGGCCAGGATCTCCAGCAGCTGCCGAACCGGCCCACCCGTCCACTCCAGCGGCTCCTGCGCCGTCCCGGCGCGTTCCCGCGCAGCAGCGAAGTAGAGGACGGTGAGCGCCACGCTCAGAACTCGAAGCCGAGGCCGAAGGTGAAGTAGCGAGCCGAGAGGTTCAGCCCGATCTTCCCGAAGTCGTCCAGCTTGTCGTAGTTGTACTCGGCGAAGATGTACGTCTGACGGATGCCGGTGTCCGTCCGCATGTCCTTCGCCATCTGCGGCGAGAGCACGTTGAGCACGAACTGGACGCCCATGGTGAAGCCGTAGCCCCACTTGAGGCCGGCGCCGCTCTGCCCGTTCACCACCTCGGTGGTCCCGCCCTTCGTGACCCGCCACGGCGTCGCCAGCAGCGCGACCTTGGCGTAGGGGACGAACGGGATGTGATACCGCGACCAGAGGATGTCGAAGTGGTAGGCCACCGGGAGGCGCAGCGGGAAGATGATCAGCGCCGTCTTCTCGGTCGAGGGCGCGCTGTCCTTCTGCACGATCGCCGGGGCGTACTTCTCGGCGTACCCGATGGAGAAGCCGACGGACACCGCGCCGTAGCCGTGCCAGGCGATGAAGTCCGCCTCACCGCCTCCGTACAGCATGCTCTTGTTCCCGAAGATGGTCTCGTACGGGTTGGACGAGAGGCCCGGCTCGTCACCGACGCGGGGAACGAGCGTCCCGATCTTCAGCTCGATCCGGAAGCCGATGGGCGGCTCCGGCTCGGGCGGCTGCTTGATCTGCACCACGGTCTGCGCCGAGGCCGCGGAGGCGGCCAGCATCACCGCGAGGGCACCCACCCTCATCGGCGCTTCCTCCACCACAGCGAGGCCAGCACTCCGAGCGCCCCGAGCACCGACGGGAACGCGGCGTCAGCGACGTTGCAGCCGCCCTGCTCGTGGCCACCCGCGTCCTTGTACTCGGCCCAGAACCCGTTCGAGGCGAGGGGGGTTCCGCTGGCCTGCGTACTGGCGGGCGACACGTTTCCGACCTCGTCGAGCTGGAAGGCCTGCACCACGTAGAGCTGGTCGTTGGTGAGCGCCCCGATGGTCACGCTGTTGTTCTGCGCGGAGAAGTCCGGGACGGAGATGAAGTTGAGCCCGGCGTCCGAGGTCCCGAGCTGGGGCGCGTACTGCACCCGGTAGAACGAGGTGTCGGCCTCACCGTTCGGGTCCAGCGTGACGATGATCTTCGAGTCCTGGGGCAGCAGGCTGGAGATGATCGGCGGGGGCGGCGGCGCGGAGTCGAACCGGACGCTGAGGTCGCTGGACGAGTTCAGCGTCGTGCAGTCCGTCGCGCCGGTCGGGCGGTACTGCACCGAGCCGCAGATTGCGTTGGTGACGTCGACGCCGCTGGGACATGCCCCGGCGAGCCCCGGCATGTTGCGGATCACGAAGTTGTTCGTGTTCCCGGTCAGGTTGAGCAGGTCCGTGGCGCTGAAAGTGCCGATGATGACGTCCGCGGTCCCGCCGTCAGTGCCCGACGTGTCCGGCGTCGAGGGGCAGCCCGAGCTATTGGTGATGAAGACCTGCAGGTTGTTGCACACCGTCCCGAGGTTCGAGACCGTCCAGGTGACCACGACACCGCTGTTGTTGTTGCAGTCGCTCTGGCTGAAGGCTCGGGAGGTGATTGTGCTGCCCGACCCGCCGAAGCTCAGGGTCAACGTCTGCGCCAGGGCGGCCGGGCTCGCGAGCAAGAGGGCCACGAGTCCCGCACGAAGGGGGGTCGGCATCCGCCCCGAGGGATAGCAAGGGCGGGGCCAGCTGTCGCGCCCCGCTCCCCTGGGGAAACCAGGCACGGGCCGGGTCAAGGCGACAGCCCTCCGGGCCGCCGTCTGTCAATTTGTCACAGGGGCCGCCGTCACCCGCTCTGCCACCTCGACGCAGAGACGGGCCGTTGACCCGGCGTTGTCGATCGCCGCCACCAGCTCCAGGGCATCGGGCGTGCCGGCGAAGGCGCGGATCCGGCCCACGTGGATGGCGTCGTCCGCGGTGACCAGCATCGGCATGGGGTAGACGCGCTCGGCCGGCGTGTCGAGCACCTTCAGCCCCGGGGCAGCCTGGAGCAGCTGCCGCGCCTCGGCCGGCGGCATCGCCCGCCCCAGGCGCACCTGCATCACCACCAGGTCCCCGTAGAACGTCGGAACCCACACCGCCGTCCCGTCGAGCACCGGCGCTCCGCGGCCCCAGAGAAGGCCGGTCTCCGCCCGCCACGACAGCTCCTCGAGCGTCGAGCCGCTGCCCTCGCTGAAGGGGCCCACCTGCGGCACCAGGTTGAATCCCAGCCGGTGCGGGAAGTGGGTGGGCTCGAGCTCGCGCCCCGCGAGGAGTCCGGCGGTCTGCTGCTCCAGCTCAGAGACGCCCTGGCGGCCGGCCCCCGAGGCGCAGATGAGCGCGGTGAGCTGCACCTCGCGAACGCCGGCGGCGGTCCGGAGAGGCTCGAGGCAGGCGAGGAGCACCTGGCTCACCGGCCCCGGCACGCGGAAGCGCCGCGCGTCCGGCACTCGCCCGAGCCCGGCGCCGGGAACGCGAGGGAACACCACCGGGGTTTTGAGATCCGAAAGGAAGGCCCGGCTCGTGTCGACGACCATCGCGCCCGCCGCCTCGGCCTGCTGGGCCATCGTCCGCGACACGTCCGCCGGCGTGGCGAGGAGGACCAGCCGGACGCCCCGGAGCGTCTGGGCGCCTGCCACCTCGACCTCCAGCGTCTCGTCGCCGAAGGGGAGCTCCTCCCCGGCGGAGCGCTCGGAGGCCAGGAGCCGTACCCGGTCCGCAGGATGGCCGGACTGCGCGAGCGCACCCACCAGCTCGCGCCCCACCACCCCCGTGGCGCCGACCACCGCGACCTCCCAGCTCCGATCCATGGTCAGCTCTCCTCGTCGCGGATGCGCGCCGCCGGCGCCGGGCCGGGCAGCGGTGGGAACTTCGGATTGCGCTCGGCCTCCGACGCCCGGACGTAGTGTGGCTCGAGCGCCGAGAGAGCCTGCACGTCGAACTCCGGTGGCGCGCCGGCCAGCCGGGCCACCGCCCAGGCGGACGGAATGTCCGGCATCTCGAGGAGCGAGGACTCCGGCACCCCCGCGGCGAGCAGCGACGTGCGCACCGCGTGCACCGCCGGGCCCAGGACCCTCGCCTCCGGTTCCGAGCCGAGCCAGCGCGCGAGGTCGGCCTCGGTCCACGCCTCCTCGGGAGCGAGGGATTCCACCCCCGCTCCGTGCCGGCGGTAGCGCCCCACGTACAGCTCCCCGCGCCGGGCGACGGCGACCACCGCCATCGTCACCTCGGCGGGACCCTCGAGCGCGAGCGCTGCCAGCGACGAGGCGCCCACCACGCCGAGGCGGCGCGCGTAGGCGAGCCCCTTCACCGTGGCCAGGCCGATGCGCAGCCCGGTGAAGCTTCCGGGCCCGAGGCCGACCGCGAACCCACGCACGTCCGCGAGCGTCAGCCCCGCCCGGCAGAGGAGGTCGGTGAGCGCACCGGGGAGCAGGTCGCTCGTCTTCGCCGGCGGACCCAGGCGCTCGGCCGCGACCGGTTCCGCCTCCCCCGGGCGGCCGACGGCCAGCGAGAGGGTCAGGGTGGAGCTGTCGAGCGCGAGG
>DASXGF010000081.1:0-1943 GCA_036489275.1 Myxococcaceae bacterium
GGGGCAGTCGAATGGTCCCGGCGCCTGTACAAGCTCGGTCGCAAGACGCTGCGGTCGCGCGCGCTGGCCCGCGCTCTGGTCCCGCGGCTAGCGGTCCCTCGGCTCGAACGCGAGTACGAGCTCTTCTTCCCGGTGTTCAACCACCCCTTCGAGCTCTTCGCGCTGGCGGCGGTCCCGGACTGGCGGGCCCGCTCCCGCAAGGCGGTCTGCCTGGTCAGCGAGCTCTGGGTCCAGGAGCTCCCCGAGTACCTGATCGAGCTGCTGGCCCAGTTCGATCACCTCTTCGTCTCCACGCAGCACGTGGTCGCGGACGTCGCTCGGATCGTCGGCAAGCCCTGCAGTTACCTGCCGATCGGGGCTGACGTCCTCCGTTTCTCGCCCTATCCGGACGAGGCGCCGCGGTCGATCGACGTCTGCAACATCGGCCGGAGATCGCCGACGACCCACGCGGCGCTGCTCGAGCTCGCGCGCAACCGGGGCCTCTTCTACTTCTACGACACGGTGCGGGCGAGCGGCGCGGGAGGCAAGCAGCTGACCTTCCACGTGGGGGATCCCGCGGAACACCGCTCGTTCCTGGCCAGCATCCTGCGCCGCAGCCGCTACTACCTCACCTACCGGGCACGGGTGAACGAGCCGGAGCAGACCGAGGGGCACGAGGAGATCTCCGGGCGCTTCTACGAGGGCGTCGCGGCGGGTGCGGTGCTGCTCGGGGAGCCGCCGCGCTCGCCCGAGTTCGACCGACAGTTCGGGTGGCAGGACGCCGTGGTCCGGCTTCCCTTCGACTCCCCGAACGTGGGCGAGTTCCTGACCGGGCTCGATCGAGACCCACAGCGGCTGGAGCGGATCCGGCGCACCAACGCGCGCGAGGCCGCGCTTCGCCACGACTGGGTCTACCGGCTGGAGACGGTGTTCGCCACCGTGGGCCTGGACCCCACCCAGGAGATGCGTGCCCGGCGGAAGCAGCTCGCCGAGCTGGCGCGTTCGACGGCAGAGGCGACGGAGGCTTCCCCGGGGCGGTCCCGTTCCTCCCTCGTCCGCTGAGTGCGGGTCAGGGTTCCCCCAGCGCTGCCACGTGCTCGGCGATCGCCAGCGAGGCGGTGAGCCCGGGCGACTCGATGCCGTAGAGCTGGATCAGGTGCTCCACTCCATGCACCGCTGGCCCGTGGATGAGGAAGTCGGCCGCGGGCTCGCCGGGTCCGCTCACCTTGGGCCGGATACCGGTGTACCCGGGTTGGAGCGCCCCATCCGGCAACCCCGGCCAGTAGCGGCGAACGGACCGGTAGAAGGCAGCCTCCCGCCCCTCGTCGAACCGGTAGTCCACCGAGTCCACCCACTCGACGTCGGGACCGAAGCGCGCCCTCCCCTCGAGGTCGAGCGTCAGGTGCGTCCCCAGCCCGCCCGGGACGGGAACCGGATAGACCAGGTGCCGGAACGGCGCGCGCCCGGAGAGCACGAAGTAGTGCGCCTTGGCGTAGCGCTGGGGTGGGATGCTCGTCGTGGGAAAGCCCTCGATCCGCCGCGCCACCTCCGGCGCCCAGAGCCCTGCGCAGTTGATGACCAGCGCGAAGCGCACCCGCGCCGGCTCGTCCCCCCCGAGCGAGAGCTCGACCCCGGCCTCTTCCACCCGGCCAGACAGCACCGGCGTCCCGAGCACCACCGTGGCCCCGGCCCGCTCGGCGTCCTCGCGAACCGCCGTCATGAAGGCATGGCTGTCCACGATCCCGGTCAGCGGCGACCAGAGGCCGCGGACCGCGGAGACCTCGGGCTCCAGCTCGTGCACCTCCGCGGCATCTACCCACTGGAGCTCGACGCCATTGCCCGCGGCCGCAGCGGCCGTGTGGGCCAGTCCGGGGACCTCGTCCTCGCAGGTGGCCACCACCAGCTTCCCCAGTCTGGAATGTGGGATCTTCCGCTCGGCGCAGTACGCGTAGAGCGCGTCGCGG
>DASXGF010000102.1:0-9744 GCA_036489275.1 Myxococcaceae bacterium
GTCCGGGAGAACCGGCCCTGGGCGGTCCGGGTCCTGGTCTGGCTCGCCGCCCTGGTGACCATCCCGCTGCTGCTCGGCACCGCGGTCTCGGCGAACTCGCTTCTCCGGCGCTTCCTCGACGAGGCGGGCATCCCCTTCCGCGGCGAGATTCTCTCGACCGTCGCCCTCCTCACCGCGATCGGCGCCCTGGCCTTGCTCTATGTCGTCACCCCCAACTGCCGGGTGCGCTGGGGCTTTGCCCTCATCGGGGCGACGCTGGCCGGCCTCGTCTGGACGGCGCTCCGGTACGGGTACGCCACCTTCGCCGCGCAGACGTTCCGCTACGGTGTCCTCTACGGGTCGCTCGGCGCCATCCCGCTCTTCCTCCTCTGGCTGTACCTGAGCTGGCTCGTGGTGCTCGCCGGGGCGCGGCTGGCCTACGCCCTCCAGAACGCGCGGTTCCAGTCATTGTGGCCGGTGCTGGTGGGACATCCGCGCGGACGGGAGCTGGCCGCGGTCCGGGTGGTCCAGCGGCTCACCCGGACCTGGCTCGACCACGGTGGCGCCCAGGACCGGGCCTCGCTCGCCCGCGACATCGAGCTGCCCGAGGACGTGGTCCAACCCATCCTCGAGGCGCTCCGAGACGCAGACCTGGTCCATGAGGGGCGGCATTCCGGCTGGAGCCCGGCCCGCGACCCGGCCCAGCTCACCCTCGGCGAGGTGGCCGCGGCGCTCTGGGGTCAGGGGCTCGGCATCCCCGACGGGCCGGACCCCTCGCTGCCTGCTCCGGACCTCGCTGAGATCGACGCGGTGCTGCTGGCGGCCGATGCCGAGGCCTCGAAGCGGTTGCAATCCTGGACGTGGGTGGACCTCGCCGACTTGCAGCGCCGGCCACCCGCAACAAAATCCTGAGGCATTGCCGCAGCTTGTCGGAGTCGTGCGCTTGCATGCGGCGCTGGATTCTGCAAGTGTCCAGAACCACTGGCGGGTTCGCCGACCTGCCGAGGGAGCGTCCCGGCGATGCTGAAGAGCGATCTCATCAACATCCTCGTGTCGAAGCGAGGCATTACGCTGAAGCAGGCCGAGGCGACCATCGAGACGATCTTCGAAGCGATGAAGGACGCCCTCTGCCGGGGAGAAAACATCGAGATCCGCGGGCTTGGGGCCTTTCACGTCAAGCACTACGAGGGCTACCAGGGGCGGAATCCGAAGACTGGGCAGGTCATCCCGGTAAAGCCGAAGCGGGGCCTGCTCTTCCGGACGGGCAAGGAGCTGCGGGACCGGGTGAACCGGGCGAACCCCACCACCACCCGCGTCGATGGCTCGACCGAGGACGACGCGGCGTAGGTCACGGCGGCCGCAGTCGAGGGTCGAGGTAGGAGTATCGCCCCTGGGCCGCCGTCGGTGATCCCCAGGCGGCCGCAGTCAGGTCAGTCAGGGCGGCCGCAGTCGAGATCCGGGGCGAGGTCTCCCCAGGGCGCCTCCGTCGGCGAGGTCCAGGCACCACAGTCAGGCCGTTAGCCTTCCGAGCGGCTTGACCCGCAGCGCTGGGTCGAGCTCCGCGTAGGCCAGCACCGCCACCTCCGGAAACGCGCCCTCGCACAGCGCTCGCAGCGGCCGTCGCACGTCGCCCGAGGCGAGGAGGACTGCCCGGCCGTCCTCGACCAGCGCCGCGACTGCCTCGAGGAGCGCCTGCACCTTCTCCGGCTCCAGCGCGGGCGCTCCGTCGACGACGCGGGTGCGGAGCGCTTCCTCCAGCGCCGGATCCACCAGCCAGGCGAAGAGGGCTCCGGACGGCGCATGTCGGTGACAGATCCACCGCGCGAGCGCCTGGCGACACCGCTCGGCGAGCGTCGCCGCGTCCCCCTCGACACCCGGCGCGGCGAGCGTCTCCAGCACCCCGCGCAGGTTCCGGACGCTGACGCCCTCGTGCAGCAGGCGGCGAAGGACGTCGGCCAGGAGCGGGAGCGGCACCTTGTCCAGCACCGGACGCACCAGCGCGGGGCACCGTGCCTCGAGGGCATCGAGCAGGAGCTGGACGTCCTGGAGCCCCAGCAGCAACGAGGCGTGCCGCCGCGCCACGCAGGCCAGGTGCTCGACCACGAGCTCGGCCGGGGCGCGTGCCTCGAGGCCCGCCAGCTCGAGTCGACCGCGTGCGGCCTCCGGAACGCAGGCCAATGGCCGTCCGGTGGAGGGATCCTCCGCCGCCCGCGCCTCGACCGAGAGGAATCCCAGCTCGGAGGCGAGGCTCCGGACCAGCAACCCGGAGGTGGGGACACGCCCTGCCGCCGCCGGCACTTCCTCCACCAGGATCCGGTACGCCCCTTCCGGCAGCGCCGCTCCGGCGCGGACATGCACCCCCGGCATCCGGAAGCCCAGCTCGACCTCGAGCGCCGCACGGAGCCGGCGGAGCGCTTCCTGGAACGGGCGCGCCCCCTCGGGACCGTCGATCCAGCCCGGGGCAAGCTCGAGCGCGAGCGGTGAGACGCCCACGGAGCGCTCGCGCGGTTCCTCCATCTCTCCCCCGGCCGGCCGCTCGGGCATGGTCGGGGATGCGGCGACGGCGGGCTCGCCGGGTCGCCACCAGTGCCCGAGCGCACCGAGGGCGGAGGCGAGCCCGAGAAAGGTGAGGCGCGGCATTCCCGGGACCAGCGAGAGCGCTCCGGCGACTCCGGCGAGGAGGAAGACCGTGCCACGGCTGCCGAACAGCTGCAGCCCGATGTCGTCCCCGAGCCCCTTCCCCTCCTCGCCCGGCGCGACCCGGGTGACCACCAGTCCCGCGGCCACCGCGATGCACAGCGAGGGCACCTGGCTGACCAGCCCGTCGCCGATGGCGATGAGCGCGTAGCGGGCGAGCGCCTCCCCTGCCTCGAGCCCGCGCTGGAGCACACCGACCAGGACCCCGCCCACGAGATTGACCAGCACGATGACCAGCCCGGCCAGGACGTCGCCCTTCACGAACTTCATCGCCCCGTCCATGGCGCCGAACATCTGCGACTCACGCTCCAGGCTCCGACGGCGCTCGCGCGCGGCGCTCTGATCAACGAGCCCCGCGCGGAGATCGGCGTCGATGGCCATCTGCTTGCCGGGCATCGCGTCGAGGGTGAAGCGCGCCGCGACCTCGCTCACGCGCTCCGCCCCCTTCGCCACGACGAGGAACTGCACCAGCGTCACGACCGCGAAGACCACCCCGCCCACCACGTAGTCGCCGCGGACCACGAACTCGCCGAAGGCCTGGATGACCGCTCCGGCATTCCCGTCCGCCAGCGCCAGCCGGGTGGAGGAGACGTTCAACGCCAGGCGGAAGAGCGTCGTGACCAGGAGAAGGGTCGGGAACGCGCTGAGCTCCAGCGGCCCTCCGGCGCGAAGCGCCGCCACCAGGAGCGCCGCGGCGGCCAGGAGGTTGAGCGCCAGCCCGAGGTCGAGCAGCCAGGCCGGGAGCGGGACGACCAGCGATCCGAGGATGGCCGCGACCAGACAGGGAAGGACGAGCTCGCGCTGGCGGAGGACGGCGGCCAGCAATTGCTTCGCACGCAAGGTCATGCACCGGCCTCCATCCGGTCGAGCGCGTACTGCAGGACCACCGCGGCGGCCCGGTAGAGCTCCTCCGGCACCTCCTCGCCCACGTCGTACTGGACGAGCCCACGGGCGAGCGCGACGTCGCGGACGACCGGGATGCCGAGCGCGAGCGCCTCGGCGCGGAGGGCGCGCGCCTCCGCCTCGCGGCCCCGGGCCACGAGGTAGGGCGCATCGCACTCCTCCGGGGCCCAGCGCAGCGCCACGGCCAGGTGGACGGGGTTCACCACCACCACCGAGGCTGCCTTCACCCCACGCGCCCGGCCTGCCAGGAGCAGCTGGCGATGAGCGGCGCGGCGGTGCGCCCGGTGACGCGGGTCTCCCTCCTGCTCGCGATGCTCGCGCCGGACCTCGTCCCGGCTCATCCGGAGCGAGCGCCGATGGCGCCACCGCGCGAGGAGCAGATCCAGCGCCCCGAGCGCGACTGCGAGCAGGAGCGCGCGCGTCCAGACGCGCAGCGCCGCCGGTCGGAGCAGGAGCAAGCCCGCCCCGGGCTCCCCGAGCGCGGGCAGCCGGAGCGCTGAGGGGAGCAGGCTCCATGCCCCTTCGACGAGGACGGCGAGGAGCAGCGTCGCCGCAGCGAGGTTCCGGAACAGCTCGGCGGCGGTCGTCCATGTAACGAGACGCCTGAAGCCGGCGAGCGGGTCGAGCCGCTCGAGTCGGGGAACGAGCACTGCCGGCGAGGGCGCCCAGCCCGACGTCGCGAGACCGCCGACCGCGCCGCCGAGGACGGCACCTGCCAGCGCCGGACCGCCCCCGTGGACGAGCAGGGTCAGCGCCTGGTGCAGCGCCGCCTTGAGAGGGACGCCCCGTCCCAGGAGCGTCGCCGTCCATTCCCGCAGCTCGGCGGTGGCCTCGCCGATGCCGATGGCGGCCCCGGCGCTCCCACCGGCGAGCACCAGGCTTCCGCTGAAGAGCCGGCTCCGCGGGACCTGCCCGCGCTCCCGGGCCTGCCGGAGGCGGCGCGGGGTGGGTTCCTCGGTGCGCTCGCTCATCTCCCCAGCGCCTCCGGCAGCCAGTCCAGCGGCGACAGCGCGAGCCCGAGCATCTTGTCCGCGACGAGCCCGAGCGAGAGCCAGAGCACGGCGGCGCCGCCGACAATGCGTACCGGCGTGGCGATCTCCGTCGCCGGCAACCCGGGCGTGGCGCGCACCACCAGGCCGACCGCGGCATCGGTCGCCCAGCTCAGCGCGACGACGGGCGCGGCGACCGCCAGCCCCGTCGCCAGGCACACGCCGACCAGCCGCGCCACGTAGGCCGCCCCGCCAGCCGCGAGCACGCCTCCCAGCGGGAGGAGCGCGAAGCTGCGGCCGACCGCACGGACGAAGAGGGGAAGTGCTCCGCCGGCGAGGGCCAGCGAGAGGAGCAGCTGGTACAGCACGTCGCCGGTCGCGGACTCGCGGTGGCCGGCGATGGGGAGCGCCGCCTCCGCCGACGTACCACGGACGAGGTCGACCAGCCGTCCGCCGATGCGGGCCGCGTCGAAGGGCAGCGCGGCCGCGAGGCCCATCACCAGCCCCACCGCCGCCTCCCGTCCACAGCGGACGAGGAGATCGAGCGAGGCGTCGGCGACCGTTCCGGCGAGCGGCCGGAGCGCGAGCCCGAGCGCGCCGGCCACCGCGAGCCGCACCGCCGCGGGCACCAGCGGACCTCCGAGCACCGGACACAGGAGCGCGATGGGAAGCACCCGCATCGACGCAAGCGCCCAGGCAAGGAGCTCGGCGCGCGCCCCGTCGACCGCCACGGTCAGCGCTCGTGTCACCGCACCGACCCCGTTGCCTGGAGGAGCGCCGCGGTGAACCGCAGCAGCTGTCCACCGATCCAGGGAAAGGCGACGGTGAGCGCGAGCAGCGCCGCGCACAGGCGCGCCACCACGGACAGCGTCGGCTCCTGCACCTGGGTCACTGCCTGGAGGACTCCCATCCCCACGCCCACCACCAGCCCGGCGAGCACCGGCGGAAGCGAGGCGAGGACCATCAGGACCAGGGCCTCGCGGCCGACCGCCAGCAACGCTTCGGTGCTCATCCCCGGTACCCCTGCACCAGGCTCCGCGCGAGCAGCGACCATCCGTCCACGGCGACGAAGAGCAGAACCTTGAACGGCAGGCTCACCTGCGAGGGCGAGAGCGACTGCATGCCCAGGGCGAGGAGGACGTTCGCCACCACCATGTCCACCACCAGGAACGGCAGGAAGACCAGGAAGCCGATCTGGAACGCCTGCTTGAGCTCGGAGAGCACGAAGGCCGGGGCCACGACGGCGAGGTCGGTCTCGGGAACCTCGGCGCCGCCCCGGAGCTCACGGGTCAGGGCGGCGAACTCGGCGCGGAGATCCGCGCTGCCGTGCTCCACCAGGAAGGCACGGAGCGGCTCGGCAGCGCCGACGAGGACGTCGAGCAGCTCGGGCCCGGGTGCGGTCGGGAGCCGCGCCTGTTGCATCCGGGCGAGCATCGCCTCGGCGACGGGGCTCATCACCACCAGCGAGAGCACCGCGGAGAGGCCGGTGAGCACCACCGTGGGAGGCGCCTGCTGCGTGCCCAGCGCCGAGCGAGTGAGGGAGAGCACCACGCTGATCTTCGTGAAGCTGGTGAACATCACGAGGAGGAACGGCAGGAGGCTCATCCCCGCCAGGAGCAGGAGCAGGGAGACCGGATTCGCTCCCTGCTCGGAGAGCGAGAACGGCGCGCCGAGGAGCGCGAGTGGCGTTGCGCTCACTCGAGCTCCTCCGGAGGCAGCAGCGTGACCGAGGCGCCGGTCGTGACGAGGTAGCGGCGTCCGGCCGTCTCCACCAGCACGACGAGCTGGCGGGGACCGAGCTCCACCCGGTCGAGGATCTGAAGGCGCCGCGGGCCAGTCTGAACGGCGGCATGTCCGCGGAAGGCGAGCACCCCGGCCCCGGCGGCGACGAGTGCCGCGGCCGCTGCGCCGCGCACGTTCGGCCCGAGGACGCCGAGCACGAGCAGCGCGCCCACGGGCGGGACGAGGAACGCGAACGGACGGCGAGCGAGCGAGGCCGGGTTCATGGGAGGAGCTCCAGCACGCGGGCGGCCACCTCTCCCTCGACCTCGACCAGCTCGGCGCGACCGACGCGGCGGTCCCCGGCGCGCAGGAACACCGGGTCCCCGGCGCTCACCCGCAGCGGGACGATGGCTCCGGGCTCCAGAGCCCCCAGTTCCGCCAGGGAGAGGGTGATGCGGGCCAGCTCCACCTCGAGCTCGACGGGCAACTCGGACAGCGCGGGATCCACGTGCGTGACCTCCTGTGAAGTCGGCCGGAGCTCGGCGCGGGAATGCCGGAACCCGTCCCCGCCGAGCGCGCCCTCGAGAAGAGCCCCGGGCCTGACGAGCGAGAGCGGGCCGTGCAGCTCGCCGCCGACGATGCACGCCCCCGGCAGGACCACCGCCGCGCCGGCGACCGCGGCGAGGTCGGCTCCCCAGACCGCGCCGCAGCAGACGCGGGGCGAAAACGCGATGCGCACCGCCGCCGCGACGAGTCCCGGACCTGGGCGATTCTCTGGGAACCCGAGCGCCACCGCGCGCAGCGCCAGCTCGGGCACATGGAGCACCGCCCGCCCGCGCAGCATCGCGCCCGACAGTCCGAGCTCGAGCGCCAGCGACACGCCGGTTCCGAGCCGTCGCTCGGCCTCGGCACGAGGCAGTCCCACTCCGAGGAGTCGAGGGCTCCATCGCGACTCCGCCGCCCCCACGCTCCGGAGCGACTCCAGCACCCCGAGCAGCAGCTCACCCAGGAGCGCACGCTCGAATCGCGTCGCCGCGAGCACCGGAACCTCGGGGCCCTTCCCACCGGTCCGAAGCTCGGCGAGGGTTGCCGCGAGCCGGGGATCGAGCTCGAGGACCGCCTCGGAGCCGGGACCGCCGAGCGAGAGGAGACAGAACAGCGCGGCGTGACCCAGCGCCCGCGCCGGACGCAGAGGAGCGTCGGTCAGGCGGGCGATCAGCTCGACTTCGAAGCCCAGCGCAGCCGCGAGCGCACCGGCTCCCACTCGCCGGAGGGACTCGAGCTCGGCCACGAGCGCGGGCCGGCGGGAGAGATCGAGCCGCGCCCTCGCCACCTTGCGGGTGGTGAGCCGAGCCGGCGGAAACCGGGCGTCCTGCGCAGCGGAGGCACGCATACGCCCGGGCGGAATGCGAGCCGCGGGCCAGTCGGGCGCCTGGCGAAGCATCGCGCGGGCCGTCCGGCTCCGGAGACGCGCCGGCGAGAGCGGAGATGGTCGTCCCTCAGGCCTTGCGTTCCCAGAGCATCGGTCCGGGCGGGGCAGGAATCGCGGCCCGCTCGGCATCTGTCCGCGCTCGCCTTCGACGGAGCTCCAGGGCGAGCGACTCCTCGCCGCGGGCCATCGCCCAGCGGTGGTTCGCGGCGAACACCGGCCTCAGCAACCACGACATCGAGCGGAGCAGCGTCGGCGAGCACCTCGTCGACCTCTGCGACGGTGCCCGGCACGCGCCAGCGGGTGAGAAAGGCATCGTCATTGAGTCCCAGCGGGCGTGCTCCGGCACCGCCTACCTCATGGAGCGCCGATCTCGAGCAAGAGTCGCCGCGCCCACCTCGCCACTGGCCCCGAACCGGGGAACGGAGCCAGGGCTCTTCTGACCTCGACGCCGAGCTGACCCGGGATCCCGTCCGCCGCGCGTCCCGGCGCTGGCCGGGGCGTGAAGGCGTCCGCCAGGCGTCCATGACGGTCGCGCCGGCTCGACCGCTCGAGCCGCGTCAGAAGCCGGAGCGCCCGGGCGCGCAGCGGCTCGCCCAGACTCGAGAGCAGCGCACGGGCACGGGCTCCGTCGAGCGCGGACACCGTGCGCACGAGGTCCTCGAGCGCCCTCCCGCAGGAGACGCCCATCACCCCGCCTCCCGGCGTCCGACCGGTGTCTGCACCACCGGGCGCAGGGTCAGCGCCCCGGGCGTGACGGCGGACGCCTTCCGCCGGGACGCGCGTCGCCGCAGGAGCAGTCCCAGCCCGGCCGCGGCCCCGGCGACCACCGCGAATCCGAGCGACACGGGAATCCACGGTGACCTGGCCCGCGCCCGGGTGCGTCGCGGCACCGAGCTCACGACCTCGGAGACCACCAGCGTCACCGCGTCCGGCTCGAGGCCTTCGACCGAGCCCGCCACCAGCGCACGGATCTCGTCGCGCATCGTGTCGAGGTGGGCGGCGGCCGCTGGCTGGACGCGGAGGTAGATGGCCGCCTTGGTCGGTGCCGGTGCTCCGGTCCGCGTGGGCTGTGGACGCACCAGGTGCACCCGGGCCGACACCACCCCGTCCACTGCCTCGAGCGTTCGCGCCAGCTCCCCGGACTGCGCCTCGAGTAGCAGCGCGTGCTGCTCCACGGGGTCCGGCACCAGGCCGGGACGGAGCAGCTCCCGCACGCCAGCAGGGCGGGCCCGAGGCAGCCCGAGCTCGGCCAGCACCCGCACCGCGTCGGCGGCGTCCGCCGAGTCGACCTCGACCGCCCAGGTCGGAGGCCGCCCGTCCTCCACCACCTTTCTTCCCCGGAAGCCGCGCTCCACGAGGACGGTCTGGATCTCGTTCGCCTGTCGCTCGTCGAGGCCGGTCTGCACCCTGGCCGAGCAGCCGGCGACGACTCCGATGACGAGGACCGCCACCCCCGCCCGCGCTCGCGCGTCGTGCCCCATCGTCCGGCCCTCAGACCTGCGTCTGGAGCAGCGTCTTCACCCCGCCGCTGACCCGATCCAGCAGCTTGCCCGCGAGGTCGACCGTCTGGCTCGCCTCGGCCACCCCGGCCTGCAGCGCGAGGAGCTCGGCCGGAGAGAAGGTCCGGCCCGAGGCCGCAAGCGCGAGGATCCGATCCATCCGGGCTTGTGCCGCGGCGATTCGACCGAGCCAGGCACCGGGCTCGACACGGGGCAGCGTGGCCGCAATCACCCGGCGAGGCTCGATCTCCAGCCGCTCCGCCGATCGAGCAGGGCGGAGACGCTCCAGAAATCCGACCGAGGGCCCGCGGGCTCGCTCCGGTGCGGGGACCACGGCAGCCGTGCCGATGCGCGCGATGGGCATGGCCTACCGGATGTTGTTGATGGCCGCCTTGGCCGAGTCCGAGCGGACCTTGAGGATGTTGGAGACGGCGGTGAACTGCTGCGCCTCGGCCTGCATGTACTGCTGGATGCGCAGGTAGTCCTGACTGCTGAGCTCTCCAGGCTGGGACAGCAGCGCGAG
>DASXGF010000104.1:0-1901 GCA_036489275.1 Myxococcaceae bacterium
GCCTGGGTTGCCTACAACCTCTGGCTGGTCGACCTGCTCCTCCGGGCCGGCTTCGACGCCTGGCTCGCGACCGTCCTCCTGACGGTGGAGGGGGTCGCCGGCGGTCTGCTCGAGCCGCTGATGGGCGCCCTCTCCGATCGCGTGCGGACCGGGCTCTTCCGCCGCTTCTTCCTGGTGATGGGCGGGGTTCTCGCGAGCGCCTTCGTCTTCCTCGCGCTCCCGGTCGCGGCGGTCGGCGCGCGGCCCGGCCCCGCCTCGCTGGTGCCGGCGCTCCTCATCGCCTGGGCGCTGGCCATGGCGGTGTTCCGCGCGCCTGCGCTGTCGCTGCTCGGCCGCTACGCCCGCCCCGGCGCGCTGCCCCTCGCCGCTTCCGTCCTCACCGCCGCCGGCGGCCTGGTCGGCGCCGCGGCCCCGTCGGCCCGGGCCTGGCTACTCTCCCTCGGCCCCGGCCCCACCTTCGCCGCGGCCTCCGTCGCGCTGGTGACCAGCGCGCTCGTGGTCCGGAGGCTCGACCGGCGCGAACCGTCCTCCACCGCTCCCGCCGAGGACCCGCCGCCGCTCGGCCAGCAGCAGACGCGCGCGGCCTGGGTGCTCCTCGCGATCGGCACGAGCTCCGCGCTGGCCTTCCGCTTCCTCCTCGCCGGGCTACCGAGCGCCGGAGCCGGACCCGGCGCCTCGGCCGGGGCGATCACCACCGCCTTCTTCCTCGGCCTGGCGGTGGCGGCCGTCCCGGCGGGGCGCATCGCCCTGGGCCGCGTCGGTGGCGGGCCGGTGACCGTCACCGGGCTGCTGCTCCTCGTCGCCGGCGCGGGACTGGTCCCGCTGGCCGAGGGCGCCACCGCCGTGCTCCTCCTCGCCGCGCTGCTCGGAGCGGCGCTGGCCGCGCTGCAGAACGGGCTCCTCGCCTGGTCGCTGTGCGCAGTCCGCACCGAGCGTGCCGGGCTGGGGCTGGGGCTCCTCCTCGGCGGGGGAGGCTTCGGCCTCGCGCTCTTCACTCTGGTGCTGTCGGTCCGGAAGCCGGATCCGACGCGGGCGCTCCTGGCCGCGTCGGGCCTCTACGCCCTCACCCTCGGGCTGCTGGCGGTGCTCCGGCGCACGGCGCGCGCGCAGCCCGCCGGCTGAAGCGCATCGCTCAGGCCCGCAGGCTCAGCCGTACGACTTTTCCTTCTTCTCCTGCTCTTCCTTGCAGCGGATGCAGAGCGTGGTGACCGGGCGGGCCTCGAGCCGCTTGGCAGCGATGGGCTCCTCGCACCGCTCGCACACCCCGAACGTCCCGTCCTCGATGCGCGAGAGCGCCTTCTCGATCTTCTTGAGCAGGAACTTCTCCCGGTCGCGAAGGCGGAACACCATCGACTGTGCGTACTCGCTGGAGGCGAGGTCGATCTCGTCCGGGAGGTCGTCGGTATCGAAGTTCGACTCCTCCATCAGAGTCTTCTTCGCGCTGTCGAGGAGCGCCGTCTTGCTGTCCTCGAGCATCTTCTTGTAACGCTTCAGGTCTTTCTGATTCAAAGGTGCGGCTCCGTGACCCTGCCGTGCGCCCGGGGTGTAGGAGGCGTCCTGTCGGCCGCCGAGCACCCCGGAAAAAAAGGCCGCGGAGTCTTATCTGGCGCCTGGGTGAAGTCAAGGTAACCTGGTGAGCCCATGGCGGATCCGGAGAAGACGACCCGTCTGGAGGCGACCCGGTTCGACCGGGAATTCCTGCGTTCGGCGCTGGCGCTCGCCGCCAAGCCGGACATCGACCACTTCCTCTTCATCTGCGACACGCCGATCGCCGCCGACGACCTCCGCCGGAAGCAGGGCCGGAAGAAGCTGGTGTATGCGGTGACCGCAGAGCCGATCGCCGCCGAGCTCCAGGCCAAGAAGCAGCGCGCGCTGGTCATCCCCGCGTACGACTACAGCCG
>DASXGF010000126.1:0-14231 GCA_036489275.1 Myxococcaceae bacterium
TCCGCGCGCTACTTCTTGGGCTCGGCGCCGATGGAGAACTTGTTGCCGTCGGGAGCGCAACGCGGAACGGCGCCAGCGGCCTCGCAGTGACGCCCCTCGCCGCATCCTGCGCTGCACGGGTTGAGCTCGCACAGGCCCGACTCGCGGTTGCACACGCGGTCACCCGTGCACTGGCTGAAGCACTCGCCGTTGACCCGGGGGATTCCGTAGTCGATGGCGCTGCATCCGAGCGTCAGCCCACAGCCAACGAGCATCGCTCTGAGCATCCGTCCGCCCCCCGAGCTTCGGCCCCGCAGCTCCTCGGCATCCTCACCCACGGTCCCGGGGTGACGCAATCGAGACCGCGCCCCTCGGAGCTCAGAGGTGCAGCTCAAGATACGTGGCCGGTCCGGGACCGGGGCCGAAACCACAGGCCTCGTAGAAGCGCGCGGCGCCCTCGTGGCCGGCAAGGACCCACGCGGTGACGATGCGCTCGGCACGCATCCACTCGACCATGGCGGTGACCAGCCGACGGCCGACGCCTTGTCTGCGCCAGCGGCTCCGGACTCCGATCTCGTAGAGCAGGAGCTCGCGCGCGGGCTCCTTCCGCATCCGGAGCACGTGACAGAACACGAATCCCACGACCTCCTGCCCGGCAAACGCGGCCCAGGTCAGAAGCTCGGGGTTCGAGAGAAACGCGGATGCTTCCCGGGAGGCGAGCGGAGTCTCCCGGGAGCCCTCTCCGTCCAGGTCGAAGTCGGGGTCCTCCCGCGCCAGCAGAGCGAGGACGGACTCATCCCCTGGGCAGAGCCGGCGAACGACCACCGCCGGCCCGGCACCGGACCCTTCCATGGATCAGAACGGGATGTCGTCTTCGGCCGCGCCCGCGGCCTGGTTCAGCTCGTCCATCTGGGGCGGCGGCGGACCGAAGTCGTTCGCGCCATTCGCCCGCGGCCGGCCGGCACCTGCGCCTTCTCCGCGACCGCCGAGGAACACGACGTTGTTGGCAACGATCTCCGTCGTGTAGTTCTTGCGGTTTTCCTTGTCCGTCCACTCACGGGTCTGGAGACGACCCTCGACGAAGCACTGACGGCCCTTGGCCAGGTACTCGCCGCAGAGCTCGCCGAGCTTTCCCCAGACCACGATCCGGTGCCACTCGGTGCGTTCCTGCTTCTGGCCGGACTTGTCCGTCCAGCTCTCGCTCGTGGCGATGCGGAAGTTGGCGACAGCCTGCCCGCTGGGCGTGAAGCGCACTTCCGGATCCGCACCCAGGTTACCGACCAGGATGACCTTGTTGACTCCTCCAGCCATGTTGATGAGACCTCCGTTCGAGAACCGGACCGTTGCGGCCCGGTTGCTGAGTGACGTCTCTAGCAGGGATCGCTGACACGGAGGTGGTGCGGTGGCCGACCCGGCGTACGTCCTCTATTACTGGCCGGAAATCCAGGGACGGGGCGAGTTCGTCCGCCTGGCCCTCGAGGAAGCTGGGGCCGAGTACGTGGACGTGGCGCGACTGCCGCGCAGCAAGGGCGGCGGGTACGAGGCCATCCTGCGCGTGCTCCGCGGCGAGCTCGGTCCGCACCGTCCCTTCGCGCCGCCGGTGCTTCGCGCGGGCGACGTGGTGGTCGCGCAGACCGCGGCGATTCTCCAGTTCCTCGGTCCACGCCTCGGCCTGGTTCCCGGCGATCCGGTGGATCAGCTCTGGGTTCACCAGCTCCAGCTCACGGTCACGGATCTGGTCGCCGAGGTCCACGACACGCACCACCCCATCTCGTCGGACCTCTACTACGCGCAGCAGAAGCCCGAGGCGTACCGGCGCACGCGGCATTTCCTCGCCGACCGGGTTCCGAAGTTCCTCGGCTACTTCGAGCGCGTCGTCGAGGCGTCGGGCGGTCCATGGACGCTGGGGGCGACCTTCAGCTACGTCGACCTCTCGCTCTTCCAGGTGATGGAGGGGCTCCGCTACGCCTTCCCCCGACGGATGAAGACGGTCGAGCCGCGTCTTCCTCAGCTGCGGGCGATCGCCGAGTCCGTCCGGCAGCGTCCACGCATCGCCGCCTATCTCGCCTCGGAGCGGCGGATCCCCTTCAATACCGAGGGCATCTTCCGGCACTACCCGGAGCTCGAGGCTCCCGCGCGGAAGAGGAAGAGCGCCGGACGCGTTCGCAAGCAGACACGACCGCGGAAGATTCGCAGCGGCGCATCGTGACTCGCGGACCTCCGGCGATTGCCAGACTGACATTTCGTCAGGCAAAGGCGTCCACGCTCGTCCACGACGGAGGCGCATCCCCCCGGATCTCCGACCGCGAGTGACGGTGGGCCTCCCGGCATCCTCCTTGCTCTGCGAGGGCCCTGCGTGAGCTCGACCAGTGAACAGCCTCCAGCGAGGGGCGAGACGATGGGAGTCGCGGCGGGAGCATGCCTCTCTGCCATCGCGCTGGCCGCTGTCTTCGAGATGACTCTCGCTCCACACCCACCGCGAACGGAGTACTCGAGCACGGGCGAACCGGTGATCCCGCGGGTCGACGCGACGCTCACGCTCGCGGGCCTCGCGCGCGTCACCCGGCTCCCGCCTCCTCTTCCGGAAGAGCCGCTCGCGGAAGGGGTTCGCGCCTTGGACGACAACACCTACGAGGTCTCTCGCTCCGCGCCCAAGCGAGACGGAAACGCGTGCGATCTTTCCATGCAAGCTCGGATCGTCCCCGTGTTCCGGGACGGGCAGGCCGTGGGCTTCAGACTGTCCGGCTTCCGTCCTGAATCGCCGTATGCACGGTTCGGCTTTCACGACGGAGACGTGGTCCGAAGGATCAACGGCATCGACATGAACAGTCCGGAGAAGGCCCTCGAGGCCTATTCCCAGCTGAAGGACGCCACGCGGTTCGAGGTCGACATCGAGCGCGACTGCCAGCTCATGCGCAAGACGTACCTTCTCCACTGAGAGCACGCGCCCATCAGTGAGCCCCAGAAGTCCACGTCTCCCCGCACCAGGAAACGTCGGCATCCCCACGCTGAGGTTCTCAGCCGGTGGTGGTGAAGGCTCGGGAGCACGCACCGGAGGCGGGTGCCCGACGGTCCTTGCCGTTCGGCTCGACGTCGCTCGCGGCGCCTCTCGAGCGGCCCCCGGCCTGGGGTCCGCGGAGCGGGTCCGACTGGGGGCAGGGCAGTCCCGTCGGCCGTCGAGACGGCGTTCCACAAAGCCCTGAGACGGCGCAGGGTTTGCTGGGACTGGTTCGGGTGATCACCCCATCGTCCGAGAACCGGGACGGGGGGCGAGCTCCGCGCCTTCGCGGATTGCTGCGGCTCGTGATCCTGATCCCAGGTGGGGGTCCGACATCACCCGTTGACCTGCTACATCCCGTCAAACAGAGTTGGGAAACGGCTGCGCGCGCCGATGCGCAAGGAGGGGTCGCGTGTCTCGTCAGGTCTTCTCGGGGGTGGTCGGGCTGTTTGCTCTGGCGCTGATGCTGACCGCCTCGCCGGCGCTCGCCGGCAACGGCGGAGGCGGTGGTGGCGGCAAGCACCACGCGCCGGAGTTCGACGTCGCGGCGGCGGGCGCCGTGGCGGCGATCGTGGCCGGGGGCGGCATCCTGCTCGCCCGGCGTCGTCGGTCCTGAACGACGTCCCGGTCCTCCCGGGGCCCTCGCTGACGAGCACCGAGCTGCTCCCTGATCCAGCGGAGCCGCGCGCCCAGCACCCTGTCGGGCCGGGGCTGCGCCTGGCACTTCCCGCCGGGCTCCTCGTCCTCGAGTACCTCGTCCTCTCCTTCCTGGTCGACCTGCCCACCTCCGGGCCGGCGATCCGCTTCGTCCAGGCCGTCCGCCTCGCAGTGCCGGTGATCCTCGGCGCGTTCGCGGCCGGGTGGATGCTGAAGCGAGGCACCTCCGCGCGGGCGGAGCCGACGGCGCTCCCTCCATGGAGGCCCTGGCCCGCCGCCGCGCTCCAGCCCGTCGCCTTCGCGATCACCGCGGCGCTGGCGTACGCCGTCTTCCGCGAGGGAGCGCCACCCCCGTCGACCTCCATGGTCGCGCTCGTGCTCGCCTCCGCGACCATGGCCGGAGTGCTGGCGCTCTGCATCTTCGCTCCACCCTCCTGGTTCCTCGCGGTCCTGCTGAAGCGCTGGGCGTATCCCCTCCTCGCCATCGCCGTCGGCATTCTCGCGTGGAGAGCCGCCTCTGCGGCGGAGGAGCTATGGGGCGTCCTCTCCGAGACCACGCTGCGGGGCACTTCCGCTCTGCTGCGAGTGCTGACGACGGACGTGACGCTGGGACCCGAACCCGACGGCATCCAGGTCGGGGATTTCGGTGTCATCATCGCGCCGGTCTGCTCCGGCGCGGACGGCCTCGGGCTCGTGGCCCTGTTCCAGGCCACCTGGATCGCGCTCGCCCGCGAGAGGCTGCGGGTGAGACGGGCCCTCCTGCTGATCCCGCTCGGGATGGCCCTCGCGTTCGGGGCGAACCTGTTCCGCATCGCCGTCCTGCTCTGGGTCGGGGCGGCCGGACACGTGGAGCTCGCCACCGGTGGGCTCCACTCCAAGCTCGGCTGGATCCTCTTCATCGGAATCGCGCTCGGGACCATCGCCGTCGCGGAGCGGATCCCCTGGTTCGCCCGCCCGAGCGAAGGGCGGACGGGGGCCGCGCTTCCCCCCGCAGCGGCGGCCTACGTTGCGCCGCTGCTTGCCGCCCTCTTCGCGGCGCTGGTGACCAGCATCTGGAGCGACGACGCCCTGGACCGATGGTACCTGGCCCGGATCCTCGCGGCGGCCGGCGTGGTCTGGCTCGTCCGTCGAGATCTGCCTGCTCCGTCGGTCGCGCCCTCGTGGATGCCGGTGGTCGCGGCGGCGATCACCTGTGCGGCGTGGGTCGCCCTCATCCCGGTGGATGCGGCAGCGGGATCCGGACTGGCCTCGGCGCTCCACGCGCTGGGACCGGTGGAACGGTGGGCATGGATCACCGTCCGGGTCGTCGGATCGGTCCTGATCATCCCGGTGGTGGAGGAGCTGGCCTTCCGCGGATTCCTCCTGAGATGGCTGGTGTCACCCGAGTTCGAGCACATTCCGCCGCGCGCCTGGACCTGGTCGGCGGTGCTCGTGTCATCGCTGGCGTTCGGCGTGCTCCACGGACACTGGATCCTCGGAACGTTCGCCGGGCTGGTGTTCGCCGTCGTCCTGCTCGTCCGAGGGCGACTCTCCGACGCGATCCTCGCCCATGGGCTCACCAACGCGGGCATCGCGTTCACGGTGCTGGCGTTCGGGCGATGGGACCTCTGGGCCTGATCAGCCCTTCACCGCCCCCACGGTGAACCCGGCGATGAAGCGGTCCACGAACAGGTTGTAGAGGATCGCGATCGGCACCGACGCCAGGAAGCACGCGCCCATCAGCGAGCCCCAGAAGTACACGTCTCCCCGCACCAGGAACGTCGGCACTCCCACGCTGAGGGTCAGGTTCTTGCTGGTGGTGATGAAGGTGAGCCCGTAGACAAACTCCTGCATCACCAGGGTGAAGCTGAAGATGACCGTCGTCAGCAGCCCGGCCACCGACATCGGAAGGATGACGCGGAAGAAGGCGCCGAGGCGCGAGTGCCCGTCGATCATCGCCGCCTCCTCCACGTCCTTGGGGATGACCTTGAAGAACCCCATCAGGAGCCACGTGCAGAAGGGCACCGTGAAGCTCGGGTACACCAGCACCAGCGCCCACAGGCGATCCGTCAGCCCGAGCGTCGCCACGAGGCGCGACAGCGGGATGAAGAGGATCGTCGGCGGCACCAGGTAGGTCAGGAAGATGCCGATGCCCAGCTTCTCCCCCGCCGAGCCGGTGAGCCGGGCGAGGCTGTAGCCGGCTGGCACCGCGAGAACGAGGGTGATCAGCACCACCGCCACGCCCACCAGGAGCGTGTTCGCCACCCAGTGCAGGAAGAGCGTGTCCTGGAACAGCACGCGCAGATGCTCGAGCGTAGGCGGCGAGTTGTAGACGAATGGGTTGTGGGATGGGTCGAGCAGATCCTGCGTCTGCTTGAACATCGTGATGACCATCCACGCGAACGGGAAGGAGGCGAAGGCGGCGAACGCCGCGATCACCCCGAAGTTGACCAGACCGCCGGCCATCTTCCTCGGGTCGGCCTTCACGGCCATCACACCACCTCCGCCCGTCGCGCGAGCCGGAGCAACAGCACGGCGCACACTGCCAGGACCGGCAGCAGAAACAGCGCCACCGCGGCGCCGCCGGAGAGATCTCCTCCGTCGATGCTCTTGAAGAAAGCCAGGCTGGCCAGCACCTGCGTGCTGTCGAACGGCCCGCCCCGGGTCAGCACGTAGACCACGATCATGTCGGTGACGCTGAACACGAGGCCGAAGAGCACCGCCACCAGAAGGATGGGCAGCACCAGCGGCAGGGTGATGACGAAGAGGTGCCGGAAGAACCCCGCCCCGTCCACCTCGGCCGCGTCGTGGATGTCCTGGGGGATCGACGACAGGCCGCCGAGGGAGATGATCGTTGCGAGCGGCATCGTCCGCCACACGTGCACGCCGATGATCGACGCCATCGCGAGATTCGGCTGCCCGAGCCAGATGGGCCAGGTGTCCGGCCCGAAGATGCCCACGTGGCGCAGGGTCCAGTTGATGACGCTGTAGACCGGGTCGAAGATCCACAGCCACCCGATGCTTCCCAGCGAGATCGGCGCCACCCACGGCAGCAGGATCAGCAGGCGCACCAGCCACTTCCCGCGGAACTTCCGCTGCAGTGCGATCGCCAGGATGCTGGCCAGGACGATGACCAGCGTCTGCGACACCAGCGAGAAGATGGCGGTGTTCCCCAGCGCCTTGAGGAACGCCGTGTCCTCGAGGGCCGAACGGAAGTTCTCCAGCCCCACGAAGCGTGGCGTCGAAGTACCGATGGTGACGGTGGAGAAGCTGTACCCGATGGCCATCAGGAACGGCACACCGATGACGAGCGCGATGTAGAGCACCGCCGGGGCGAGCATCAGCCGCCCGAGCCAGCGCGTGCTGTCGGTGACCCCCGCGGCACGCTCGGCGAACCCGGGGCGAGCCAGCGCGGGAGCGGTCACGCAGACCTCCGCGACGGCAGCGGCCGCGCGGGCACCCGGAGCCCGGTGGCCGGGTCGAAGAACTTGAGGTTCGACTGGTGCACCCGGAAGTCGTAGCTGTGCCCGGCCTCGATGCTGGAATGCACGGTGTAGGCGAGGCTGACGATGATTTTCTCGTCCGGCGCGTGGTCGGGGAGCGTTCCATACAGCAGCCGGCCAGCCCCGAGGTGCTCCACACGCTCGACGGCGAAGCGCATCGCGACCGTCGCCCCCGCGTCCTCCCTGGCAGCCGCCGCCGCCGGTAGCAGCTGCTCGGGGCGGAATCCGACGAGGATCTCATCCATCGGGACGAGGTTCATCGGCGGGCTGCCGAGGAATCCGGCGACGAACGTGTCCGCCGGCTCGTCGTAGACTTCCTGTGGTCGCCCCAGCTGCCGCACCTTCCCTCCGCTCATCACCGCGATGCGATCGCCGAGGCCCATCGCCTCCACCTGGTCGTGGGTGACGTAGATGGTGGTCGTTCCCAGGCGGCGCTGGAACTGCTTCAGCTCGTCGCGGGCCAGGTTGCGGAGCTTGGCGTCCAGGTTGGAGAGCGGCTCGTCGAGGAGAAAGACGTCCGGGTGGCGGACCATCGCCCGGGCCAGGGCCACGCGCTGCCGCTCGCCGCCGGAGAGCTGGCGGGGCTTGCGCTGGAGCAGCCGCTCGATGCCGAACATCTTTGCCGCGCGCTCGACCTCGCCGGCGATGCTGTCCCGGGGCGCGCCCTGCGCCTTGAGCGGGAAGGAGATGTTCTTTGCCACCGAGAGGTGCGGGTAGAGCGCGTAGCTCTGGAAGACCATGGCGATCTTCCGGGCGCGCGGCGGGAGCTCGTTGACCAGCCGCCCGCCGATGAGGACGTCGCCGGAGGTCTGGGTCTCCAGCCCGGCGATCATCCTGAGCAGGGTGGTCTTGCCGCAGCCCGACGGCCCGAGGAGCACCAGGAACTCGCCCTCCTTGATCGCGAGGTCGACGCCGTCCACCGCCGTGTGGCCGGTGAACTCCTTGCGCAGTGCCCTGGTCTCGACGGTGGCCATCAGGTGCGGCAACAGGCGGGAGCTAGATGAGCTTCCGCTCCGCCCACTTCTCCCAGATCTTCTTGTACTTGTCCTCCGCTTCCTTCACCGCGGCCTCGGGCGTGAGGGCGCCGGTGGCGGCCTGGGCGAACATGGTGTTCAAGACCCAGGTGCTGTAGCCGTCGTCGATCGCGGCTGACGAGTAGCCGGGGTAGCCGACGTTGGTCGCCCAGTCGAGCGAGTCGCCCAGCACCGCGTACTTGTCCGGCGGCAGGCCCTTGGCGTCCTTGGCGACGATCTGCTTGAGGTCCGGCACCTGCTTCGGCCAGCAGGGGAAGTTGTACAGCTCGCTCTTCTGGAAGGCCTGGTGGAAGTTCCCCACGTAGTCGACGAGGAACTTCTTCGCGCCGTCGATGTTGTCGGCGAACTTCCAGATCACGTACACGCTCATCACGTGCTCGAGGCCCATGCGCCGCGTCGGGCCCTTCGCCGCCTTGGCGAGCCAGATCTTGTCGCTGATCGGCATCTTGTCGTTCTCGGCGCTGCGGGTGATCGAGATGGCGTTGAGGGCCACCGAGATCTTCCCGGCGAGCATCGCCCGGTTGTTGCTCGACGCGTCCCAGGCGAGGACCTCGGGCGTCATGCACTCCTTGTACATGGCGGTGACGAACTTCACCGCCTCGACGGTGTTCTTGGAGTTGAGGATGAGCTTGCCGCTGGCGTCCTGCTCCGAGCCGCCGAACGAGTAGAGGAGGGCCCGCATCGCCATCGCGGTGTCGATCTCGCTGGAGAGGCCGATGCCGACCGGGATGCCGGTCTTCTGCTTGATCTTCGCGCCGCCGACACGGATGTCGTCCCAGCTGTCGGGCTTCATCCCGATCTCGTCCCAGAGATCCTTGCGGTAGTTGATGGGATCCGGGGCGTAGCTGTCGGAGAAGCCGTGGTACTTCTTGGTGCGCGGGTTGAAGGTGCTCTTGATCGCGAGGTCGATCGGCTTGCCGTATTTCTTCTCGCACTCGTCGTAGATCTCTTTGTGGTCGATGACGTCGTTCTCGTAGACCGGGCGCGGCCACAGGAATCCGAAGAGGTCATGCCCCTTCTTCGCAGAGACCTCGGAGGCAGCGGTGGGGTTCAGCGCGGGGATGCCGACGTTGTCGACCGTCACCTCGGTGTCGTTCTTCTCGCCCCACTGCTTGATGTACTCGCCGTTGAACCACTTGTCGTAGCCGGGCACGAAGTGGTTCCACTGCAGGATCTTCAGCTTCTTCTTCGCCCCCTGCGCGTAGACCTGTCGATTCATCCCGAGGGCGGCTCCCACGGTGGCCGTACCCGCGACCTGCAACAGCTTCCGTCTGGAAATTCCCATGTGATGGCTCCTTCCAGGGACCGGCGGGCTCGTCGGTCTCGTTGGCGGTAGGGGCGCAGAGTACCGACCGCGGTCGCAACGCGGTGCGACATAAATGCTTGCGATCCCATCAAATGTTGTCCGGGTGGATCCGAGCACCCGCGGACGACGACGGAGGCGGACCCGGACACCAGAGGCCCGAGGCGTTGCGTGGGGGCCGACGCGATCCGAGCCGTGCGTCGGGTAACGAGGTGTCTGGCACCTCGAGCGGGCACCTCGGATCGAGGAACACCGGCGAGCTTCCTCGCCCCCGCCGGGAAATCCACGTTCTGCGCCTCGATTCCGCCCGTAACGAGGTGTCTGGCACCGCCGACGGGCGCACCTCGAGCGGGATGCCTGCCGTTTCCGCCACGGGCGGATCGTCGCCCGCCGCAGAAGCCCCCAATTTCCTGACGACGCAACATGGGCCGCCTTCGGGCATCGGAGGGGACCGATGATCCAGGAAGGACAGCCCGCCCCGTCGTTCACCCTCAACGACGCCAACGGCAAGCAGTGGTCGCTGGACGCGCTCCGCGCCGGCGGGCCGGTGGTGCTGTTCTTCTACCCCCGCGACGAATCGCCCATCTGCACTCGCGAGGTCTGCGCCTTCCGCGATGCCCACCAGGACTTCGTGGAGACGGGCGCCGCCGTCGTCGGCATCAGCTCGGATGGCGAGGCGTCACATGACGCGTTCGCCCGTAAGCAGCGGCTCAACTACCTCCTGCTGAGCGACCCGGGGGGCAAGGTTCGTCAGGCTTACGGGATTCCAAGGACGCTCGGAGTCCTCGACGGCCGCGCGACGTTCGTCATCGACCGCGCGGGCATCGTCCGGATGGCGTACGCGGCGCAGCTGGTCGCGGAGGGACACACCCGTCGCGCGCTGGAGACGGTCCGCGCGATTCGTGGGATTCCAGGCAACGCGCCGCCCGCCACGCACTGACGCGGCCGGCCGTCCCTTCGCAGCTCGCCTGCCGCTATTCGGGTCCAGTGCGACCCGCCGGAACCGGACGATCCTCCGCGCGCTGCCGGAATCGTCGCGCGCGCATTTTCCGGAAGGTGCTAGCTGGCGCCGCTCCTTCTTCCGTGGGGTGCGCGGACGAGGAGCCCGCCCGGGGCTCCGGCGCGGAGGAGGGAGGACTCATGAAGATCCGTTCCGTGGGGGCGATGCTGTTCGCGGCATCGCTGGGCATCAGTGCGGTCGCGCTCGCCGAGCATCCGCCGACGGCGCTCGCTCGTGCAGGCGTGGCCCGATCGGGCATGTCGGCCATGGGGAAAAGGGCCGCGGCCGTGGTCGCGAAGATCCGCGCCCAGCGCGGCGCGACGATACGCCTCGCCATCCCCTCGGCGAAGGCTGCGCCCGGTTCGGCCAGGTCCGCGGCAGCCAGCGCTGCCAACGCCCCCCTCCATCCTCCCGGCGTGAGCCCGGTTCCCACCGACGACGAGGATGACGAGGACTCGGGCACGCCCGACTGCAGCGTCGATCCCGCCTGTCTCGACGAGGGCGAGCTCCCCGCCGGGACGCAGTCGGAGACCTCGATTGCCATCGACGACAGCGGCCAGCACGTCGTGATCGGCTTCAACGACTTCCGTGGCTTCAACACCCCGCAGCTCTCCGTCTCCGGCTTCATGTACTCGGACGACGGCGGCAGGACCTTCGTCGACGGCGGCCAGCTGCCCACCGGCCCTCTCGACCAGTTCGGCTTTCCGGAGGTCTTCGGCGATCCCGACGTGAAGTACCTGGGCGGCTGCAACTTCGTCTACTCGTCGATCTTCGTGGTGGTGAAGAGTTTCCCCGGTGGGCTCGCCGCCGTACAGACGATGAGCGTCCATCGCTCCCGCGACTGCGGCCACACCTGGGAAGGGCCGTTCGAGGTGACCGCCGCCTCGAATCCCAGCGGCCTCCTCGATCCGGACGGCTTCCCCGTCGACGCGGCGGACAAGGAGTTCATCGACGTCGACCGCCACACCGGCCGGCTGCTGATGACCTGGACCAACTTCACCGACACCTCGGTCGCGCCGGGCGGCACGCAGATCCTCAGCACCTACTCGGACGACATCCTCTCCGCGACGCCCCCCACGTTCACGACGGCGAACATCATCAGCGCCACCGCCCGCGAGGGAACGGGCTCCATCCCGCGGTTCGGCCCGGAGAAGAACCAGGCCTACGTCGTCTGGCGGCGTCTGCCCGGCGGAGAGACGAACTCCATCGCATTCGCGAAGACCGACAATGGCGGAAAGACCTGGAGCGATCCGGTGGAGATCTCCGCGCCCTTCTTCATCATCGACCAGATCCTCGGCAACGACCGCGTCCACAGCTTCCCCGGAATGGCGGTGGACAAGTCGTGGGGGAAGACGCGCTGGAACATCTATGTCGCCTGGGCGGGGAACGACTCCCACGACGGCGCGGACATCATGGTCCTCCGCAGCAACAACGGGGGGAAGAGCTTCATCGGCCCCGTGGCGATCAACGCGAGGCCCGGGGGCGATCGCGCCCAGTGGTTCCCCGCGGTCTCGGTGGACGACGACACCGGCCGCGTGTTCATCCACTACTACGACCAGGGGCTCACCACCTCGGGTGACCTCACCCAGGTCTCGTACGTGTTCTCCGACGACGGGGGCAAGCACTGGAGCGCACCGCTTCCGCTCACCGATCCGTTCCACGGCGGCTGGGGCAACGACACCAGCCAGCCCAACCTCGGCGACTACAACCAGTCGGTCGCGCAGCGCGGGAAGTACTACCCCGTGTTCGCGCTCGCCTCACGGCCGCCCGGTGGCTTCGTCGACGGTCAACCCGACCTGAGCATGACGGTGCCCGACCCGAAGGTGCAGGTCCTCCCCGCCTCCGATCGCGGCTTCCGGGCAGCTCCGCTCGACTGGCAGGGTGAATCGTTCGCCGACAGCGGGCGGAACGGGCACATCGACCCCGGGGAGCTGGTCTTCCTCTCGGTGAACCTCCGCAACTACGTCACCAACCCCGGGAGCAAGGGCAAGGTCGAGGACGTCTTCGCCCGCCTGACCACGAGCACTCCCGGCGTGGACGTCATTCTCCCGATCTCGACCTGGCGCGACATCAAGCCGGGGGACACGGAGACCAACCGGTTCCCGTTCTTCCTCTTCACCCGTCCATCGTTCCAGGCCGGCACGCCGATCGATCTGCAGCTGGAGATCTTCAGCGACGACCACCAGCCCACGATCCTGCGGCACACCATCTTCACCGGAACTCCGCAGGCCACGGTGCTGATCTCCGAGAGCTTCGACGGCTCACCGAGCATCCCCGCCGGGTGGCGCGCGGTCGCCCAGACCGGTGACCCGGCGATCAACTGGCGGATCGAGCCGGGTTCTCCGTCCAGTCCCGGCTTCTGCGGCACGACGTCGAACGGCGCGTTCCACGTCAACACCAACGGCTCGGCCTGGCAGCGACTCTTCAGCCCGGCGTTCAGCGTGCCCGCGGATTCGCAGTGGGTCACGGTCGAGTTCGACGTCTGCTACGACACCGAGGACGAGCCAACCCTGAACATCTGGGCGTACGACGGGCTCTTCCTGCGGGTGACCGACCTGACCGGAGGAACCCACGTGGTCCGGTCGGTACTGACGGAGGCCTTCGAGGACGAGTTCACGACCGACGGCTTCCTCGGGTATCCGAAGCACTTCCCGCGGAACTCGGATCCGGCCTACTTCGAGGACATGTCGGTCTGGGCGGGAACCTCGGGCGGCGCCTTCCAGCACGTCCGCATGAGGTTGCCCGGAATGGCCGGCACCAGCGCGCAGCTCCGCTTCGAGTACGCCCAGGACGCGCTCGGCACCTGCGCCGACGTCCGGCCCGGGCACTCCTGCGGCGTCATCATCGACAACGTGAAGGTGCAGTCGGTGAAGGCGGCGCCGAGGCAGCCGTGAGCTGAACGCTGGACCGGGGCGGGTGCATGCCGCCCGCCCCGGACTCGCGGCTGCGCCCGTTGAAGGTGTGGCGTGCGCGAACTGGAAGCGCGGGCGCCCCGGGTTCTTCCGGACGCCCGGCTCGGCATCTGCGTTCGGCGCTGGGACCCTACCCGCTCGCTCAGATCTCCGGCGACGCCGGGGTCGGGCTGAGCCGGCCCGGTCCGCGGCCGCTCTCCTCGCCGAGCTCCGCCGCGCGCGCCTCCGCTTCCTTCCGGTGGTCGCGGGCGATGAGCAGGTAGATGACCGGCACGAAGAAGAGGGTGAAGAACGTTCCCACCGCCATCCCCGTGACCAGCGTCCGGCCGATGCTGTTTCGCGCCGCGGCGCCAGGACCGGTCACGTAGGTGAGCGGGAAGTGACCGGAGATGGTCGCGATGCTGGTCATGAGGATTGGCCGGAGGCGGGTCAGGGACGCTTCCTTGACCGCCTCGAGCTTCGTCTTTCCAGCTTCCTGGAGCTTGTTGGCGAACTCGACGATCAGGATTCCGTTCTTCGAGACGAGACCCACCAGCGTCACCAGACCCACCTGGGAGTAGATGTTGAAGGTGGTGCTGAAGTGGTCGGTGAAGAAGGGAATCTGCGGGTTCGGCATCTTGAGGAACGAGGGGATCATCGCCCCGAAGAGCGCCAGCGGAACCGACCCGAGGAGGATGATGAACGGGTCCCGGAAGCTGTTGAACTGGGCGGCGAGCACCAGGAAGATCAGCACCACTGCCAGGGCGAATGCGGGGAGGAACTTGTTCCCCTCCACCCGGAGCTGCCGCGACTCACCGGTGTAGTCGATCTTGTAGCCCTGGGGCAGGATCTCCTTCGCCTCGGTCTCGAGGAACTTCAGTCCACCG
>DASXGF010000130.1:0-3770 GCA_036489275.1 Myxococcaceae bacterium
CCGACCTCGCGGGCCACGCGGGTCACATCCGAGGCGAACGACGACAGCTGTTCGACCATCGTGTTGACGGTGTCCTTCAACTGGAGGATCTCGCCCTTCACGTCGACGGTGATCTTCTTGGAGAGGTCACCGCGGGCGACTGCCGTCGCGACCTCGGCGATGTTCCGTACCTGGCCGGTGAGGTTCGCGGCCATGGAGTTCACCGAGTCGGTGAGGTCCTTCCACGTGCCGCCCACGCCCGGGACCTCGGCCTGGCCACCGAGCTTTCCGTCGGTGCCCACCTCGCGCGCCACGCGGGTCACCTCGCCGGCGAAGGCGTTCAGCTGGTCCACCATCGTGTTGATGGTCTGCTTCAGCTGGAGGATCTCGCCCGAGACGTCGACGGTGATCTTCTTGCTCAGGTCGCCGTTGGCGATGGCGGTCGCCACGTCGGCGATGTTCCGCACCTGGCCGGTGAGGTTCGCGGCCATGAAGTTCACGCTGTCGGTGAGGTCCTTCCAGGTGCCGCCCACCCCGGGCACCTGCGCCTGACCGCCCAGCCGTCCCTCGGTGCCGACCTCGCGCGCGACGCGGGTCACCTCGCCGGCGAAGGCGTTCAGCTGGTCCACCATCGTGTTGATGGTTTCCTTGAGTTGGAGGATCTCGCCGGAAACATTGACGGTGATCTTCCGGCTCAGGTCGCCGCTGGCGATGGCCGTCGACACCTCGGCGATGTTCCGCACCTGGGCGGTGAGGTTCGAGGCCATGAAGTTCACGTTGTCGGTGAGGTCCTTCCAGGTGCCCGCCACGCCCGGCACCTGCGCCTGACCGCCCAGCTTTCCGTCGGTGCCCACCTCGCGCGCCACGCGGGTCACCTCGGAGGCGAAGGAGTTGAGCTGGTCCACCATGGTGTTGATGGTGTCCTTGAGCTCGAGGATCTCACCGCGCACGTCCACGGTGATCTTCCGCGACAGGTCGCCGCGGGCCACCGCGGTGGTGACCTGCGCGATGTTCCGCACCTGGTCGGTGAGGTTGCCGCACATCGCGTTCACCGAGTCGGTGAGGTCCTTCCAGGTGCCGGCCACGCCGGGCACGATGGCCTGACCGCCGAGCCGTCCCTCGGTGCCCACCTCGCGGGCGACGCGGGTCACCTCCGAGGCGAAGGACCGGAGCTGGTCCACCATCGTGTTGATGGCTTCCTTCAGCTGGAGGATCTCGCCGCGGACGTCCACGGTGATCTTCTTGCTGAGGTCGCCCGAGGCCACGGCGATGGTGACCTCGGAGATGTTGCGCACCTGGGCGGTGAGGTTCGAGGCCATGTAGTTCACGGACTCGGTGAGGTCCTTCCACACGCCGCTCACGTCCGGCACGTCGGCCTGGCCGCCCAGCTTTCCGTCGGTGCCCACCTCGCGCGCCACGCGGGTCACCTCGGAGGTGAACACGCCCAGCTGCTTGATCATCGAGTTCACGATCGTGGCCGTGCGGAGGAACTCGCCCTGGAGCGGGCGCCCGTCCACGTCGAGCCGCATCGTCTGCGAGAGGTTGCCCTGCGCCACCGCGGCGAGCGCGCGGGTCACCTCGGTGGTGGGCCAGAGCAGGTCGTCGATGAGGGTGTTCACCGACTGCTCCATGTCCGCCCAGGCGCCGGACTGACCGGTGAACTTGACGCGCTGGCGGGTCTTTCCTTCCTTGCCCACCACCTGGCCCACGCGGCCCAGCTGCTCGGCCATGCGCTGGTTGGCGGAGACCACGTCGTTCACCGCGTCGCCGATCTTTCCGAGGAGGCCGGTCCAGTGCCCGGGGACGCGAACGGCGAAGTTGCCGTTGCGGACCTCGAGCAGGACGCCGAGGAGCTCACGGAGCTGGACGGGCACCTCGGGATCGACCGTGGCGAGGTTGGTCTGCGACGTGGTGACGTCTGGGGGGAGCAGCGTGGTTCCGTTCTCGCGCTGCTCGCCGCTCTTGGGGGGCCTGGACATGCGGGGTGCTCCTACGAACTGGGCTGGGGCGAGGACTCGGAGTCCTGCCGCTTTCGGCTGAGCTCGACGAAGACGGCGACCTTCTTGCGGACGATCTCCGGATCGAGGGGTTTCACGAGGTAGTCGGCGCCGCCCGCCGCGTAGGCCCGGTGGATCTCGTCCGGGTCCTCGCCGAAGGCGGTGATGAAGATGATGGGAATGTGGCGGCAGCGCTCCAGCGCCTTGAGATGGGTGGCCACCTCGAAGCCGTTCATCCGCGGCATGGCCACGTCGATCAGCGCGGCGGCGAAGCGCTCGCGGAGGGAGAGACGGAGCGCCTCCTCCCCGGAGGTGGCGCACACCAGCCGGTAGTCGGGCCGGTCGAGGATGGCGGCGAGGGCGGTGAGGTTCTCGGCCCTGTCGTCCACCAGGAGCACCGGGGCCGGCTCGACCGCGGCGGCGGCTCCGGGCTCGAGCTGCTCGCGCACGGTGGACAGGGTGAAGAAGAAGGCCGTGCCCTTCCCCGGCGCGCTCTCGACCCAGATCCGGCCGCCGTGGGCCTCGACGACGGCCTTGCAGATGGCGAGCCCGAGCCCGGTGCCGCGCCGGTCAGAGGACTGGACCTGGTAGAAACGGTCGAAGATCCTCGGAAGGTGCTCGGACTCGATGCCCGGCCCGGTGTCGCGGACGAAGAAGAGCGCGTAGCCGGGCTCCGCGGCGTGCGTCGCGCCCACGGTCACCACTCCACCGGGCGGAGTGAACTTGAGGGCGTTGCCCACCAGGTTCTCCAGGACCTGGAGGATCCGCTCCTCGTCCGCCTCGACGACGGGGAGCGCGGGCGCGACGTCGGTGTTGATGATCACCGAGGTCTGCCCGGCCACGTTCTGCTGGGACTCGAGCGCGGTGAGGATCAGCGCCGTGGGAGACGTCTCCCGGGCGCTCACCGTGAAGCGCCCGCCCTCGATGGCGCGGATGTCGAGCAGGTCCTGGAGGAGGCGCTCCATCCGCTGCGCGCTGCGCTGGATGCGCTCCACGGGCCGCCGGAGCGTGGGCTCGGTGATCCGCGGGAGCAGCGTGCTGACTCCCACGGTGATCGCGTGCAGAGGATTGCGGAGGTCGTGCGCCACGACGGCCAGCGCCTCCTCCCGGCCGAGGACGCTGGCCAGCAGCTGCTCGTGGGCGATGCGGCGGAGCAGCTCCGCCCCAAGGGCCTCGCCCACCGTCCGCAGGACATCCGCTTCCTCGGGCCCGAAGGCGCGGCCGGGCGAAGCAGCGAGGTAGAGGACACCGGGGGGCTCGGGCGCTGCGCCGAGCGGCACGGCGTGCACCGCGCGCCAGCGGACCGCCACCGCGGGCAGCAGGCGGGTGACGAACTCGGGAGCCAGCACGAAGGGACCCGGCACGGCCGGCCACGGGTGGAGGTCCGCCGCGGCGGGGGGAACGGTGTCCGTCGCCACGTCCACCCCCATGCCGCCGAGCGCTCGAAGCCCGTCGCCGTCGCGCACGCGGAGCAGCGCCCCGTCCAGGCCGAGACCGCGGACGAGCACCTCACAGACCTCGGAGGCGAGGGCGCCGCTGGTCTCCGTGCGGCCGATGCTCCGGAGCAGATCGGCGAGGACCGAGGCCAGCGCTCCCCGAGGCGGGGGCAGGGGGGTCGCCGCGGGCGCGGGGGTCACGGGTTCGTTCCTGGGCACGGCCGTCACGGTCGCGCGGGCCTCTTTCCGGTTCCCCGGGAAACCCGGCTTTCGGTACGGACAGCGGCCGGGGCGGGAGGCATGGTTGTACCTGGGCGCGCTCGGGGCGCGGCGGGGGCGCGTTCAACCCACGTCGGCC
>DASXGF010000160.1:0-2142 GCA_036489275.1 Myxococcaceae bacterium
CGTCTTGTAGATCCCCGAGAGCATGAGCACCGGAGTTCGCTCTCCGCGCGGGGTGCTCTTGATGCGTCGGGCGACCTCGTAGCCGTTCAGCGCCGGGAGCAGGACGTCGAGCAGGACGACATCGAACTGCTGCCGCTCGAAGGCCGCGAGCGCCGCCTCGCCGTCCCGCTCCACCGTGACCCGGAAGCCGGCCCGGGTGAGGGCGTCCGCCAGCATGCGCTGGACGTTGCGGTCGTCGTCGACCACCAGCACGTGGACGGGGTCCGTCGGGGCCACCTGAATGCCCTTCCTACCACGCTCACTGCTGGAGGACACGGACGTAGGCCGCGCGCACGGTGGCCGCCACCGCCCTGTACTCCGACAGGAACGCACCGCCGGCGTCCGGACCGCCGTACCCCAGCCGCCGGGCGAGCAGGAGGAGCGGTCGCCCCCCGGTGGGAAGGTGCTGGAGCGCCCGTCCGTGCACGAGACGTTGCCGGTTCTCCACCCGCCGGAGGAAGAGGTAACCCTCGCGCAGCTCGGCAGCGTCCTCGCGGCGCAGCCTGCCGGCGGCGGCGAGCGCGGCGAGCGCATCCAGCGTCCCTGGCCGGCGCACTTGCGGGACGGCACCGCCGTGCACGAGCTCCAGATATTGGGTGGCGAACTCCACGTCCACCAGGCCTCCCTGTCCCGTCTTGAGATTCAGCTGCTCGACGGACTCGCCCGCCACCTCGCGCTCCATCCTCATCCGGACCCGGTGGATCTCTTCCGCCGCGCCTTCCGGCAGGGGCCGTTCCCAGACCAGCGGGGCGAGCGCGGTCCCGAGCAGCCGCTCCCCGTACGCCACGTCTCCGGCCACCGCCCGCGCCTTCACCAGCGCCTGCCGCTCCCAGAGCTGTGCGCGCCGCGCATGGTGCTCGAGGAAGGCCTCCTCGCTGACCACCAGCGGACCCTGGTTTCCCGAGGGACGCAGCCGGGTGTCCACCTGGTAGAGGCGTCCCTCCCGGTACTGGAGCGTGAGCAGGGAGAGGAGGCGCTGCACCATCCGCGCGAAGTACTCGTGGTGGCCGATCCGCCCGGCGGTTCCTCCGGTGGTCTCCTCCTCGGAGCTCGAGCCGTAGACGAAGAGGAGATCCAGGTCCGAGTGGTAGCCCAGCTCGCGGCCGCCGAGCTTTCCCATCCCGAGCACCGCCAGCGGGGCCCGCCGCCCGTCCCGCATCCGCGGAGTGCCCCACCGGCTCCGCGCGTGCTCGGCGGCGAGGAGCACCGCGTGGTCGAGGAGCCCGTCGGCCAGCGCCGTGAGCTGGTGCGCGACCTCTGGCACCTCGAGCTCCCCGGCGATGTCGCCGAGGCCCACCCGGAGGACCTCCTCGTTCTTGAAGCGCCGCAGCGCCCCGAGGAGCTGCTCCGGGTCCTCGGTGGCGCGGGCCGCGCGCCCATCCAGCTCGGCACGGATGCGCTCCGGGGGCTTGTGCAGCGCCTCGGCATCCCAGGAGACGAGCTGGTCGAGCAGCTCCGGAGTTCGCACCAGCTCGGCGCTCAGGTACGCGCTCTGGCCGAAGAGGTCGAGCAGTCGTCGCGCCACCGCCGGACGCTGGTGCAGCAGTCGCAAGTACCCCGCCGGTACCGAGAGGCCCGAGGCGAACTCGGCGAGGTAGAAGAGGGCCTGGTCCGGATCGGGACTTCGCGCCGCGCCCTGGAGCAGCTGGAGCGCGATGCCGGACGGTCCGGGCCCTTCCTCGAGGCGTGCCGCGCCCAGCACCCGCCGGAGTCGCTGGACCGAGGCCAGCGCCGCGGGCGGGTCGTCGAAGCCGCGGCGGGCGAGGGCGTCGGCCCGGACGGTGTCCTCGAGGTCGTCGTCGAGCGCCAGGACCAGATCCGGCTCGTGCGGCAGCTCGCCCCGGGCCTCCTGGCCCAGCAGCACGCGGAAAGCCTGCGCGACGTAGGTGCGGTGCCGCTCGAGCTCCGCCTCGAACGCGGCCGGATCCGGAAACCCCAGCGCGTGCGCCAGCCGTTCCTGCTCCGGCCCCGGAGGAGGGACGGCCTGGGTCTGTCGGTCGTCTACCATCTGGAGGAGGTTCTCGACCCGGCGGAGGAAGGCGTAGGCCTCGAGGAGCCGGTCCGAGTCCGCCTGGGAGAGCAGCCCGGCCTCCACCAGCCTCC
>DASXGF010000165.1:0-8410 GCA_036489275.1 Myxococcaceae bacterium
CGTCCACGACATCGGGGTCCACGACGGGGCGCCCTACGTCGTCACCGAGCTGCTCCAGGGCGAGTCTCTCCGGGAGCGGCTGTCGCGCGGCCCGGTCTCGGTCGGCCAGGCGCTGGAATGGGCGGGGCAGATCGCCCACGCGCTCTCCGCGGCGCACGCCCACGGCATCGTCCACCGGGACCTCAAGCCGGAGAACGTGTTCCTCACCCGGCTGGGGCAGACCAAGCTCCTCGACTTCGGCATCGCCAAGTCGAGCCCCAGGGTGACCGAGGCCCGCGGCCTGCTCGACCCCACCGTCAGCCCCGGCGGCTCGGCCACCCGGACCGGATCGGTGCTGGGGACACCGGGCTACATGTCGCCCGAGCAGGTGCGCGGTGAGGCCCTCGACCCGCGTAGCGACATCTTCGCCCTCGGCATCATCCTCCACGAGCTGCTCTCCGGCCAGCGCACCTTCCAGTCCGGCTCCATCGTGGAGAGTGGCTACTCCATCCTGCACGACGAGCCGGCGCCGCTCCCGCCGACGGTGCCCCCGGGCGTGGCGCAGCTGGTCCAGCGTTGCCTGGCCAAGGATCCCGAGCAGCGCTTCCAGTCCGCGCGCGACGTGGCCTTCGCGCTCGAGGCGCTCCGCGGCACCGGCGCCTCCACGCCGGCCGAGCCGCTTCCCCCGATCGGCCGGCGGCGAGCCCGTGCCCTCCGGCTCCTCGGCTGGCTCGGGCCCGCGCTGCTCCTCGGCCTCGTGGCCTACGTGGCCGGGCGGGCCTCCCGCATCACCTCACCCCAGCCGGTCGTGCACCAGCTCACCTTCCACCGGGGCACGGTCTACGCGGCGCGCTTCGCCTCCGACGGGAAGACGGTGCACTTCAGCGCCGCCTGGAACGACGTCATTCCCGAGCTCTTCACCACCGGCGCCGACTCGCGCGTGTTCCGCGGGGTGGGGGTGGGGAAGGCGCACCTCCTGGCGGTGTCGAACGGAGGAGACCTCGCGGTCCTCCTGAACCCCACCTTCCCCTTTGCCTTCGGGCTGAAGGGCACCCTGGCCGTGGTGCGAGAGCTCGGCGGGACGCCGCGGGAGATCGCGACCGACGTCTTCTACGCGGACTGGGCGCCGGACGGGAAAGCGCTGGCCGTGGTCCGGGGCGGCACCGAGGGCACCACGCTCGAGTGCCCCATCGGGACCGTCGTCTTCCGCTCCACCGGCTTCGTGAGCGACCCCCGGATCTCGCCGGCGGGAGACCGGATCGCCTTCCTCGACCATCCGCGGCCCGGCGACAGCGGCGGCAGGGTGATGGTGGTGACGAAGGACGGGCACGCCGAGGTCTGGAGCCAGGACTTCGACGACGCCTTCGGGGTGGCCTGGTCTCCGGAGGGAGACGAGGTCCTCATCGGCGCCGCGCTCCCCGGCGAGCTGGCGGCGATCTGGGCCGTGCGGAAGGGGCGGCCGCTCCGGCTCGTCTACCGCGGGACCGGCAACCTCCTCATCGACGACGTCGCCAAGGACGGCCGGATGCTCGCCCGCAAGCGCGACTGGGGGCAGGAGCTGGTGGTGGTGCCGCCGCAGGGGCCGCCGCAGTCCATCGAGTGGCTCGACTGGGCGAGCGTCGCCGGGGTCTCGGACGACGGAAAGAAGATCCTCTCCTTCGAGTCGGGGGTGGGCGCCTCCCCGAACATCCTGGCGGTGCTGCGCAACATGGACCAGCCCGCTCCGATCCAGCTGGGGGTGGGGCGAGGGCTGGCGCTGACCGCGGACGGCAGCCACGCCCTCGTGAGCCGCACCGACGATCGGACCGACCGGCTCCGGCTGCTCCCCACCGGGCCCGGCGAGTCGCGTGATTTCACCGTGCCCGGCCTCGAGCGCGCGCATACCGCGGCCTTCTTCGCGGACGGAAAGAGGGTGGCCCTCTTCGGCAAGAAGCTGAACGAGCCGAGCCGCATCTTCGAGCTCGAGCTCGGGAAGGACGCGCTCCGTCCCATCTCGCCGGAGCTCAACCCCGGCTACAGCCTCTCCATCTCCCCGGACCAGCGCTGGGTCGCCGCGGTCGAGGGCGATGGAACTCCGACCCTCTTCCCGGTGGATGGCGGGGCCCCGCAGCCGATCCGCGAGCTCGGGCCGAAGTACCAGACCATCGGCTGGCTGCAGGACGGGACCCTGCTCACGTTCGAGCGGAATGCCATTCCCGCCCCGGTGCTCGCCTTCGACCCTCGCACGCGGAAGGTGACGCCGTACCGCACCCTCGCCCCGCCGGATGCGGCCGGCGTCCCGCGCTTGACCAAGGTGATGGTCACGCCGGACGGGAAGACCTTCGTCTTCCACTTCCGGCGCCGGACCGACGTGCTCTACCTGCTCGAGCCCGCCACGAACTGAGGACGACGGGTCACCAGCCTGGAGGGCCGCCCATGGTGCCGCCCCCGCCGGTGCTGCCACCACCCATGCCGCCTCCAGGCATGGGAGACGGCGACGGGCTCATGACGCCGCCGTCGGGCAGCAGCTGCTGCTGGTCGCCCGGCGTGGGACGGACGGCGCTGTCTCCACCGCACGCAACCGCCACGAGGGCGCCGCCTCCGAGGACGAGAACCTGGAAGAGTCGACGCAGATGCATGTGTGCCTCCTGTCCGGAAGACACTCGGGCGGGGGCCCGTTGCAAACATGGGGGTAGTCTCCCCGCGGCATGAGCTCCGTCGCCGCTCTCCACGCCCTCGCGGATCGCCTCTGGCGGCGGCGAGGGTTCCTCGCGCTCACCATCGCCGTGCTCGGTCTCGGGCTCGGCGCCGCGCTCACCGTCCTCGAGATCGCCGACGCGCTCTTCTGGCGGCCGCTGCCCTACCGGGACGAGGAGCGGCTCGTGCTCGCCTCGCAGGTGGACGCGCGCGAGACGCGCCTGACGGTCACCGGCGCCGACTTCCTCTCCTGGGTCGCCGAGGCCGAGCCGTTCTCCGGTCTGGCGGCGTACAGCGCCCGCGGCTTCAACCTCGCCAGCGACGGCGAGCCGGAGCGGGTGGACGGGGCGCTGGTCTCGGCCGACTTCTTCCGGGTGCTCGGGACGGGCCCGCTGCTCGGGCGGGTCATCGACCCCGGACCGCCGGGCCCGCGGGTGGCGGTCCTCTCCGAGTCGCTGTGGCGACGGCGCTTCGGAGCGGACCCCGGAGTCCTCGGCCGATCGCTCTCCCTCGACGGCGAGCCGGTGGAGGTGGTGGGCGTCGTGCCCGCGGCGTTCCGGCTGCCGACCACGGCGCAGCTCTGGGTCTCGGCCCGCTCGCGTGTGCCCGAGCACCCGACGTACCCCATCGATCCGGACACCGACCGCTCCCGGCACTTCCTGACCGTCGTCGGGCGGCTCCGTCCGGGCTGGACGCCGAGCAGCGCCTCCGCGGCGCTCTCCACGGTCCAGGCGCGGCTGGCGCGTGAGTATCCCGATCAGGTGGGGCAAGTGGAACGCGCCGGGGTCTCTCCCTTGCGCGAGCAGCTCTTCGGGGCGGCTCGACCGCAAGTCCTGGTCCTCCTCGCGGTGGCCGCGCTGCTCGCCGCCGTGGCCTGGGTGAACGCGGCCCATCTCTTCCTCATCCGCCGCGTTCGCCGGAGCCACGAGCTCGCCGTTCGCCAGGCGCTCGGCGCGAGCCGCCGTGCGCTCTGGCTTCTCTTCCTCCAGGAGGCGGCCTTCGTCGCCGTGACCGCGGGGGGCATCGCGCTCCTGCTGGCGCTCTGGGCCGCCCCGCTCCTGGTCTCCGGCAGCCCGCTGGCGACCGGGTTTCCATTGCCCGCGGCGTCGGCGCGGGTCCTCGGGCTCGCTGCAGCGTTGGTGGTGGCCGTTGCGCTGTCCCTGGCCCTGCTCGCCGGGCTCCAGCCGGTGCACACCACCGAGCAGATCCAGGAGGGTGGCCGCACCGGCACCGAGGGCCACGCAGCGCGCCGCCTCCGCTCGGCGTTCCTCGGCTTCGAGGTGGGGCTGTCGCTCCTGCTCCTGCTCGGCATGGGGCTGCTGCTCCGCAGCTACCAGGCAGTCAACGCGGTGGACCCGGGCTTCCGGAGCACCGGCGTCCTCGCGGTGGACCTGCCGCTCGCGCGCCTCCGCCACCCCACCGCTGATTCGCAGACCCGCTTCGCGATGGACGTGCTCCGCGCGCTCGCGGCCGACGGACAGGTGACCGCGGCGGGCTTCGTCTCGCGCCTGCCCCTCTCGCCGTCCAACACCATCGGTGACCTCGCCCTGCCCGGGCAGGAGGACAGGGCCATCCCCTGCGACCTGCGGCTCGCCAGCCCCGGGTACTTCGAGGCGCTGGGCATCCCCCTGCTGAGCGGGCGGCTCTTCGAGGCCCACGACGTGGAGGGCGGCCCGCCGGTGGCGATCATCAACGAGCTCGCCGCCCGGCGGGCGTTCGGCGGCCGGAGCCCGCTCGGGCAGCGCATCCTCATCTGGGGCGAGACCGTCCCCAGCGAGGTGGTGGGCGTGGTGGGGAACGTGCACCACACGGGGCTCGACGCCGAGCCCCGGCCCGAGGCCTGGCGGCCCATCGGAGCGGTGGGGTGGGCCAACCTCTCGCTGGTGGTGCGGGGCAAGGTGGCGCCAGAGGCGCTGATCGGCCCGGTGCGGGCGGCCATCCACTCGGTGGACGCCGAGCAGCCGCTGGTCCGGCCCGAGCCGATGCTCGAGCGGGCCGAGGCCTCACTGGCGGTGCGCCGCTTCACCCTCGAGGTGCTGTCGGCCGGGGCGGCGGTCGCGCTGCTCCTGGCGCTGGCCGGCATCTACGGGGTTACCGCCTACGGGGTGGCGCAGCGGACGCGCGAGCTCGGGGTGCGCCTCGCGCTCGGGGCCACCCCGCGAGGCCTGGTGCGGATGGTCACCCGGGAGACGGTGGCCGTCGTCGCGGCCGGCTCGGTCGTGGGGCTCCTCGCGGCGGGGCTGCTCTCGCGGGTGCTCTCGGGGCTCCTCTTCGGGGTCTCGCGTGTCGATCCGCTGACCTTCGTCGGCTGGCCGCTGGTCCTCACCGGCGTTGCCGCCGGTGCGGCCTGGATCGCCGCCCGTCGCGCGTACGCGGTCGATCCGGCGGATGCGCTCCGCCACGAATAGGCAGGAGCGGGCCTCGACCGCCCGGCGTGCACGCGCGCTATACTCCTTCACCGGCACTGCCGCCGCCGGGGTCGGATGCAACCCCGTTGGGACGCCCGGGGGCTGTCGTCTCCTCGACGGCCTCTGCAATTCCTCGGAGGCAGCGATTGGCGAGCGGGCAGCCGCTGCGCAGCTTCGCCATCGGAGACGCCCGCATTCGCTCCTTTCCGAAGTCGCTTCGCTTCGTGCTCCTGCTCGGCCTGCTCGCTGCCGCGGGCTGCAGCGACGGCGTCTCGTGGATCAGCTTCCACGGGGACGCGCTCCGGCTCGGATGGAACCCTCACGAGACCGCGCTGACCCCGGCCACGGTCGCCAGCGGCCGCTTCGGCAAGCGCTGGGATTCGCCCCCCTTCGATGCCTTCGGGGGCGTGCCGGCCCGGGCCTACGCCAGCCCTCTCTACGTCGCGGACCTCAAGGTGACGGGCGGTCCCTACGGGGGGCGGGTCGTGGACGCGGTCTTCGCCGCCACCAGCAACGCCGACGTCTACGCCGTGTCCAGCGTGTCCGTCCGGGACATCCCGGCCGGCACGGTGCTCTGGAAGCAGCACCTCGCTGACCCCGGCCACCGGATCGACGGGCTCCGCATGGGCGTGCTCGGGACCCCGGTCATCGATCTCAAGGCCCAGCGGCTCTACGTCGCCGCGGACACCGTCGGGTCGGACGCGGAGGGCGGAATCATCTGGCGCGTCTTCGCCCTCGACCTCGGCAGCGGCAACGTGCTTGCCGGCTGGCCGGTGCCGCTGAGCGCGTCCACGGTCGAGCCGCTGAACCAGAACGGGCCCGCGGTGTTCCTGGCGTCGAGCCAGCTCTCGCAGCGTGGCGGGCTGGCCACCAGCCCCGACGGCAAGCTGCTCTACGTCCCCTTCGGCGGCTACTTCGGCGGCAGCGTCGGGTGGCTGGTGGCGATCGACACGGTGACCCCGCGGGTGGCGAGCTCGTTCTCCTCCAGTCCCGAGATGCTGGGACGGGCGAACGGAGGCATCTGGGCCTCGGGCGGCCCATCGGTCGACGCGGATGGGAGCGTCTGGGCCGTGACCGGCAACAGCCCGCGAGATCTCCTGGACCGGACCTGGGGCGAGTCGGTGCTGCGCTGGGGTCCGGGTGTTCCTCTGAAGCTGACCGGCACGTACACCACCTGGAACCACTGCCAGCTCGATTCGGGCGACATCGATCTCTGCGGCAGCGGCGTGACGCTCCTTCCCGACGTCCGAGGGACGAGCACCCCGCGGCTCGCCGTGGTCGGCGGCAAGCAGGGCAACGTGTACCTCCTGGACCGGGACCATCTTCCCGGCGCGCTCGACACCCGCCCGGCGTGCAACTGGAAGTCGCCCACCGACACGCCCTCGGACGCCTCGCTCTGGGACCCGACGGCGGGGCGCCCCTACTACGTGAACAACAGCCCCGGGCCGATCAACGTCTTCGGCCCCTACAGCGAGGACGACGGGTGGGCGATGAAGGCCAAGGCGCGCTCCACGCCCGCCGCGTTCCAGGCGGACGACGGCACGATGTACGTGGTGGTCACCGGATCGTCGAAGCAGCCGGACCTGGTCACGCCCCGTCCGCCGTCGGTGGCGCGGCTGCGCGTCGTCACGCCGTCACCGGGCGCTCCGGCATTTCTGCAGTTGGAGGCGTACGAGACGACCCTGGTCTTCGAGAGCCCCGGCACGCCGGTCATCAGCAGCAACGGCGGGAAGAATCCCATCGCCTGGATCGTCGAGCCCAACATCGGCCGCCTCGACAGCTTGCTGAACGCGCCGCCGGCCACGCTCTACGCGGTCGACGTGATGCGCATGCAGGCCCTCTGGGGCAGCAAGACCGGAGACCTGTACCCGGGCGCCAAGTACTTCCACCCGGTGGTCGCCGGCGGGCAGGTCATCGTCGCCACCGACCGGCTCACCGGCTTTGGTCTCGGGCCCTCGACCGACTGACCGCCGGGGGGCGTCGTGCCCGCCCCGCGTCCGACCTCCGCGTCGTGTCGCCAACACCCCTCGGACGTGGGCTGCACTCAGGGCCCGGCGCAGTGTCGAGGAACGCCGGAGCCTCGTCCGGAGAGCGCCCGTCCGGGCGTGCAACGGCGAACCCCCGCCGGGTCCTGCCGATGAGACATGGGGCGGGGCGAGGACGGTGGGCGATGAAGATCAAGAAGCTGTTCGGGGTGCTGGTGCTCGGCGGAGCGAGCATCGTGGGCGCGGTGCGGTGCGGCGGGAGCGAGGGGTCGATGGCTCCGCCCACCAGCAACCTCAATCCAGGGAACCTCCCGCTCTTGCCGGACGCGGGCCTGCCCGATGGCGGGCACCTCCCCAATCCGGACGGCGGCCCGATGGGCTGGTAGCGCCCGGGGGCGGTGTCAGGGCTTCTCGCCGCGGATGCGCGCGGTGAGGGCTCTCCCGGTCGGCGTGGTGGCAAGGCCGCCCTCGCCGGTCTCGCGGAGCTCGGGCGGGAGCATCCGGCCCACCGAGGCCATCGCGCCAACCACCTCGTCCGGCGGGATGAAGGACTCCAGCCGGGCCAGGGCGAGCTGGGCGGCGCAGACCGCGTGCACGCTGAAGAAGGCGTTCCGGCTGACGCACGGCACCTCGACGAAGCCGCCGACCGGGTCGCACACGAGGCCGATGCTGTTGGCGAGGGCCAGCGTCGCAGCGTGCACGCAGGCGCGGGCGTTGCCGCCGAGCAGCTCGGTCACCGCCGCGGCGGCCATCGCCGCGCTCGAGCCGATCTCCGCCTGGCAGCCTCCGGCGCTGCCCGAGATGTGCATCTGCCGCGAGATCGCCTGGCCCACGCCGGCCGCCAGGACCAGCGGCATGACCAGCGCCTCGTCGCCGATCCCCAGGTGGTCGGCCACGCCGAGCAGCGCGCCGGGGACGGTGCCGGCCGAGCCCGCGGTGGGCGCGGCGACGATGCGCCGCATCCGCGCGTTCTCCTCGTTGACCGCCATGGCATAGGCCTGCACCCGGCGGAGGAGCGGGGCGTTCAGCGCGTCGGGCGCGGACCACAGGCCCTGCGCGTTCCAGCCCACCATGCCGGTGAGCGACTTCTCGCTGGAGGCGAGGCCTGCGGTGACCGAGGCGCGCATCAGCCCGAGCCGCTCGCGCATGGTGCGGAGGATGGCCTCGGGGTCGGCCCGGGTCTCCTCGCAGTCGCGGGCGAGCACCCACTCCGATGCCCGTCCCGGCACTGCCTCCATCTCGCGCAAGGTGAAGCCCGCCATCGGTTCCTCAGCCCTCGTCCATCACCGGGGGAAGCATGCGGACCCAGTTCATCCCGTGGATCCGGCCGATCCACGCCAGGGCTGCGTCGGAGAGCCGGCC
>DASXGF010000199.1:0-1864 GCA_036489275.1 Myxococcaceae bacterium
AGCCACGTCATCGTCCCGCTGCCTCCCGGACCCGAGCCCTCTCCTGCGCTCGAGCCCGTGCCCTGGTCCATGCCGCCGAGCGCGCCGGCGCCCCCGCCTCCGCAGAGAGCGGCGCCGGGGGCCGTCCCGCTCCCGCCCTCCATCGCGCCCGTGCACTCGCCGGCCCGCGGCTCTCCAGTCGTATCCGAGACTCCGTCGGGAAACATCGAGCTGACGAGCGATGCCTGGGGGTCGGAGGGCGATGGACCGACGCTGCTCGCTCCGGAGGGCCCTGCTGCCGCGCTCGAGCTGCTCGCCGAGCCCCGGACCCTCTCCGGGCTCACGCCGCTGCCCGTCCCGAAGGACCCACGCTCCGAGGCGTCCCGGAGGCTGGAGCGTGCGCGCGAGCTGCAGAACCTGGACGACCACAGCGGCGCGCGCGAGTTGCTCCTCCAGGCGCAGGCGCTCTGGCCTGAGCTCACCGGCCTGACCGACGCCCTCGCGCGAAGCGAGACCAAGCTCCAGACCATCTACGAGTCGAAGATCGGCAAGCTCAGCGCCGTCCCCCGCGTGCGGCTCAAGGAGGACGAGGTCATCTGGCTGAACCTCGACCACCGGGCGGGCTTCATGCTCGCGCAGATCGACGGCACGCTGTGCTTCGAGGATCTCTTCTCGGTGTCCGGGATGACGCGCCTGGACACGGCGCGCATCCTCGCCCAGCTGCTGGACCAGCGGGTCATCGTCAGCTGACAACCGCGACCCGGGGAGGTCAGCCGCGGACGAAGGCGGTGAAGCGCCCGCGCACGGCGAGCCGGCCGTCCTGATTCACCGAGTCGGTGCGGATGACGAACAGCTCATTGGCGCCGCGCACGGAGTGCGACTCGAGGGTTCCGGTGGTGAGCAGCACGTCCCCCGGACGCAGGACCTCGCGGAACTCGAACTCCTGCTCGCCGTGCAGCACGCGGAAGACGTCCACCTCCATCGCCGGGTCGAGCAGCGCCGCCTGCGCCGGAGCGATGGAAAAGAGCACCGCGAACATCGGAAAGGCGATCAGCGAGCCCCACGAAGAGCGGGCCGCGGCGACCTCGTCGTGCAGGACGGGATGGAGGTCCTCGGGCAGACCGGTCGAGAGGTACGAGGGCACACCCCCGGAGATGGCCACCGCGTACTCGCGCATCTTCTCGGGACCCATCACGTAGCGAAACGGCCCCCAGCTCTGGCCGACCACCGTGCGCCCCGGTCCCATCGCTCGGGCCTTCGACGCGGGAACGGTGGCCGGGGGCTGCCCCGGGGCCGGGGGCAACCGTGCCTCCTCGAGCAGCTCGTCGCGCGACAGCCGCAACACCTCGGCGGCCTGGGCCACGCCGGCGGTCATCCCCGGAACGGCGCTCGCGCCTGCGGGCGGCGCCGGGGCGCGGGTGCGGCCCTCCACCACCACGTTCTTCAGCACCTCGTCGCCGAGCTGGTTCCGGGCCACGATGCTCGCCTTCACGACGCCGCCCGAGGCCTCGGTGACGGTGCCCTCGAAGCGCACCGTGTCCTCCGGCCGCACCGGCTTGCTGAAGCGGGCCTTCACCCCGGTCACCAGCCCCGGGTCGCCGAGGAAGCGCGCGAACGCGTCCACGCCCCAGGCCAGCGTGCAGAGCCCCTGGAGGATGACGCCGCCGAGGCCCGCGGCCTGGCCGACCTCGACGTCGATGTGGATGGGATTGAAGTCACCGCTCGCGCCCGCGTAGTAGAGCGGGCGGTAGCGGTCGCACTCCCGCTCCAGGGAGAAGGTCTGTCCCGGCGCGATGGTCACGCGTTCGCCTTCGCGCCCTCGTCCAGCGGATCCTCGACCAGTGTCTCGGCCTGGGCCGCCTGGCGCCGGGCGTAGTCGTCGCGC
>DASXGF010000205.1:0-6077 GCA_036489275.1 Myxococcaceae bacterium
GTCGGGCCTGTGCGAGCTCAACCCGTGCAGCGCAGGATGCGGCGAGGGGCGTCACTGCGAGGCCGCTGGCGCCGTTCCGCGTTGCGCTCCCGACGGCAACAAGTTCTCCATCGGCGCCGAGCCCAAGAAGTAGCGCGCGGAGGCGCGTCCGGCTCACCCGCGCACGAGGCGGAGGCGCTCCTCCGAGATGCCGATGTTCAGCTTCATGCCCCAGGCGAAGTCGAGCCGGTCGTCCTCGATCCCGTCGCCGAACACCACCCCGCCGTCGTCCATCTCCGAGACGACCTCCAGCTGCCCGCCCTGGCTCACCAGCCCTCCGTCGAGGCCGATCCCCGTCGAGATGCTGGGAAAGGGCTCGCGGACGAACAGCGCGAGCGCCCAGTCGCTGGGCTTCGGGAGCTGGAGCGGATGGGCACGCTCGCCGTTGATCGAGCGAGCCCATCCCGTCGCGCCCGTCCCGGTGGCCACGATGAGCCCGGAGGACGACTGCCGCTCCTCCCGCGTCCCGAGCCGGAGCCGGTAGCGCGCCGACTGGTGCGACCGGTGTCCGACGAAGATCTCGTTCAAGGCGAGCAGCGACTGCCCGTCGTCCAGCCGGGCGGTGACCATCGTCCGCTCCTCCACCTCGGCGCGTCCGGCGGCCATCGCCGCGAGGAGCTGCTTCGCCCGTTGCGGGCCGTGCGGGACCAACACGCCGTCGAACTGCTCGGCGTCCGGGTTGATGCCGAGCACCAGCTGCCCGCGGAGGTACTTGGCCAGGTTGGCCACCAGGCCGTCCTGCCCGGTGGCCACCACCAGATCTCCCGGCTCGAACAGGAACCGGGAGAGCTCGGGCCGGTTCACTCGCGCCCGCCGCCAGTCGGAGGGGATCGCCTGCGAGACGGTCTCGAGCGCTCCCATCCACCGCGCGTGGCGCTTCCGGACCGCATCGAGCGACTGTCCGCGCTGCTCCAGGAAGAACCGCACCTGGGGCTCGGTCCCGTGCCGCGCGAGCAGCGCGTCGTACTCGCTGGCTCGGGTCACCACCACCGCCCTCGGAGCCGTGGCAGCCATGGCCTCACTCCTTGCCCAGGTGGCTCGTGCCGGCCTCCAGGAGCCTGGTCAATGCGGGGACGAGGGCCGGCTCGCCCAGGCTGAGGTGCTCGATCTTCTCCAGCTTCCCGGCGAGGGCCTGCGCGGCGAGCGCCAGGAGCACGTTGGCGGGGACGTCGCGGACTGCCTCCATCCGCGCCTTCTCGGCCGCGGTTCGCACCTCCTCGGTGGCGCGGAGCGCGCTCGCCTCGGCATCGCCGTGCACTGTCACGCCGTGCGCCTCGGCATCGGCGCGCAGCCGGAGCGTATCGGACGTGGCCCGGGCCTCGATCCGCCCGCGCTCGGCCTTGCCCTCCGAGGTGATGCGCGCCGCGGTGGCCTCCTCGGTCGCCTCGCGCTGCGTGTTGACGCCCTTCTGGGCGATCAGCTCCTCCTGACGGCGAGCGAGCTCGACCTGCGTCTGCAGCTCGTTCTCCTGGATGGCGCGCTCCTTCTCCACCGCGTTCGCGCGGCGGGCGAAGGTCGCCTCGTCGGCCTGCTGCTGGATCTGCTCCCGCGCGGGGGCCTCCAGCGCTCGCTCGGTCTCGGCGGCCGGCCGGACTGACGAGATGCGGACCGACACGACCTCCAGCCCGAGGTCCTCGAGCGCGCGCTCCTCACGGTAGGCGAGCTGGATCTCGTGACGGAGCGTCGCCGGACCCTCGGCCAGGGCGCGTCGCAGCGGGACGCTCGCCACCCAGGCCCGGGCCCTCTGCTCGGCGACCTGCGAGAAGAGCAGGGCGAGCTTCTCCAGCGGCTGCCGGAGGAGAACTCCCGTTCTTCAGGTCGATGGTGAAGTCGATCCGGTCGGCCAGCCGCCGCGGGTCCTTCACCCGGAAGGTGATGACTCCCTGCGCGGTGACCTCCTGGTAGTCGCCGGTGCGGCTCCGGAAGGACAGGGACATCTCGCGATCGTCCACTGGGACCTCGGCGATGCTCGCCGAGTGGGGGAGGAAGAAGAACGCCTGGCCGCGCCCGGAACGGGTGAGCCTGCCGCGGCGGTAGCGCAGCACGAACATGCTCGCGTCGGACCTCAGATGATGGACCGGTCCCAGTCTTCGAATCTGTGCCATGGCCAGACTCCTCTCCTCGGCTCGTTCAGATCGCGGACCGGCGTGTGAACCGATAGAGCTCCGCCGGGCGATGGTCGACGTCACGCTCGCTCTCGCCGGTGGCCTCGAGCTGGCCCGAGGCCAGCATCCGGCGACGGAACGAGTCCTTGTTCAGCGGGCGCGCGAGGATCGTCTCGTGCACCCGCTGCAGGTCGAAGAGGGTGAAGCGCGGCGGGAGGAGCTGAAAGCCGATCGGCGCGTAGTCCAGCTTCCCGCGGATGCGCTTCACCGCCATCCCGAGGATGTCGGCGTGGTCAAAGGCGAGGGGCAGGCTCGTCCCGTCGGTGCGGCGGGCATCGACCGGACCGCCGGTCTCGCCCTCCCAGGGCACGTCGAGCCGCGCCTGGACGAGCGTGTCGCTCCCGGCGCTCGCGGCGAGGAATCGGGCCCGATCGACGAGGGCCACGTACGCCACGCTGATCACCCGCGTGCGCGGGTCCCGGCCGAGGTCGCCGAACGTGTAGAGCTGCTCCAGGAAGACGTCCTCGAGCCCGCTCTTGCCGGCGAGCACCCGCGCGGCCGCGACATCGAGCGGCTCCTTGATGCCCACGAACCCGCCGGGCAGCGCGTACCGGCCGCGGTGCGGATGCTCGGAGCGATGGAGCAGCACCGTCCACAGCGCTCCCTCGGCCACCGAGAGCAGCGCGACGTCCACCGCCACCGACGGCCGCTCGAAGCGGCTCGCGTCGTACGAGGCCAGGAAGCGGGCCTCGTCGTCCTTCGCCGCGCTCCGGGTTCGTCGGGCCATCGGGAGCCCTCCTTCGCTGTTCAATACATATATGCCAGATGCATCTAAGGCAATCGAATCGGAGGCTGGCTAAGGTGTCGAAATTCGGGAGGGGTGGCCGTGTCCGACCTGGGTTCCTCGCTGGACGATCTGCTTCGGCTCCTCGATCTCGAGCCGCTGGAGGTGAACCTCTTCCGCGGGCAGTCCCGCGACCTCGGCGGGAAGGCGGTCTTCGGAGGGCAGGTCATCGGGCAGGCGCTGGTCGCGGGCAGCCGCACCGTGGAAGGGCGCTGGCCGCACTCGCTCCACGCCTACTTCCTGCGGCCCGGCGACATGGCCCACCCCATCGTCTACGAGGTGGACCGGGTCCGCGACGGGAGGAGCTTCACCGCGCGACGGGTACAGGCCATCCAGGGCGGAGAGGTCATCCTCAGCATGATCTGCTCCTTCCAGGTGCCGGAGGACGGCTTCGAGCATCAAGCTCCGATGCCCGAGGTCCCGGCGCCCGAGTCGCTTCGCCCGCAGCGCGAGCTGATCCAGGAGTGGCTCGCCGCGGTGCCGCAGGTCCCGCCGCGGATCCGTGAGGCGTTCGAGCGGCGCAGCGCGGTGGAGTTCCGGCCCGTCGAGCCGCGGAATCCGCTGCTGCCCACGGTGGATCCGCCGCGGCAGGCGTACTGGGTCCGCGCGAACGGGTCGCTCCCCGACGCTCCGCTGCTCCACACGTGCGTGCTGGCCTACGCCTCGGACTTCAGCCTGCTCACGACGGCGCTCCGGCCGCACGGTATCTCGTGGCTCACGCCGGGGCTCTCGGTGGCCAGCATCGACCACGCGCTCTGGTTCCACCGCCCGTTCCGGGTGGACGACTGGCTGCTCTACGTGATGGACAGCCCGACCGCGCAGGCCGGGCGAGGACTGTCGCGCGGGCTGTTCTTCGACCGCGGCGGGCGGCTGGTGGCGAGCGTCGTCCAGGAAAATCTCATGCGACGGCTCGAGACGCCCGGGCGCTGAGTCTCGCGCGCCGTGCTGATCCAGGCGAGCGAGCGCCCGCGAACTGCGCTGGATGCTGGCCGCGGGGAGGGTCCACCCGTTACACACCCCGAGATGTCGGACGAGCTCTTCACCGCGCTGCTCCCGCGCTCCGGTCTCCGGGTCGTGGCGGCGCTCACCACCGAGGTCTCGCGCGAGGCGCGGCGCCTCCATCGGGCCGAGGCGGGATCCTCGGCCCTCCTCTCCGAGGCCCTGACCGCGGTCTCCCTCCTCGCTGCCCTGCAGAAGGAGCGGACGCGGGTCAGCCTCCAGCTGGAGTGCGACGGCCCGGTCCGCGGCGTCTTCGTCGACGCCGAGGGCGGATCCCTCCGCGGCTACGCCAAGAAGCCAGGGCTGGCCGTGCTCGGCGACGAGGGCACCTTTCACTGGCGCCCGCTCCTCGGGAACAGCGGCTACCTCTCGGTGCTCCGGGATCTCGGCGATTCCGAGTGCTACCGCAGCAGCGTGGAGCTCGAGGCCTTCGAGCTCGGCCACGACCTCGAGCGCTACTTCGCCGTCTCGGACCAGGTCGAGACCGTGGTGCGGATCCGCACCGTCCCGTGGCGCGCAGAGGTGCTTGGCGCTGCCGGGGGCGTGCTGCTCCAGAAGCTCCCCGGTGGGGATGCCGTGGCCCTCGCCGAGGCCGGCGCCCGCCTACACCCTCAGCTCCTGGACCGCGCGCTGCTCGAGGCGGGGGGCTCCGGTCCGGCGCTCCTCCGGGCGCTCTTTCCGGGCGCCGAGGTGGACGTCCTGGCCAAGCGGCCGCTCGAGTTCCGCTGCGGCTGCTCGCGCGAGCGGGTGCACCGGGCGCTCCTGGCCCTGGGTCAGGCCGAGCTCGAGGACCTGCTCGCCACCGAAGGTCAAGCAGAAGCCACGTGCGAGTTCTGCACCACCCGGTACGTCATCCCGGCCGACGAGCTGCGGACGCTGATCGGCAGCGTGTCGCCGAGCTAGGCTCGGGGACGTTCATGCCCCCCCGATCGACCAGGCGCCGGACGGACTCCTCCGAGCCCCCCATCTCGCCCCAGAGCGAGCTCCCCCGTGGCCTTCTCGGCCAGGACCGGAGCGGTGCGCGCAGCCTGGTCCGCGAGATGAGCTGGGCCCAGTTCGACGGCGCCGTGCAGGCCATGGCCCGGGAGATCTCCGCGGCATACACCTCTGACCTGGTGGTGGGCATTGCTCCAGGCGGCCTCTATGTCGGCTCGGCGCTGGCCACCGCTCTCGGCAAGCCGTTCTACCCGGTGCGCATCCTCGGCCGGACCCGCGACCCGCTCACCGGGCGGATGCCGAAGCTGATGGCGATGCCGCGTGAGGTGAAGAGCGCGCGCATCCTCCTGGTGGACGACGTCATCGCCTCGGGCATGACCCTTCGCCGGGCGATCGACGTCGCGCGGAAGGCGGGGGCGCGACAGATTCGCACCGCCACGCTGCTCTCCAGGGACCAGGGCGCGAGCCCCGACTGGACGGTGCTGGTGATGGCGGGACCGCTGGTCTTTCCCTGGGACTACGGTCCGGTGACCGAGGACGGGCGCTTCGACCTCGCGCCGGAGCCAGTGCCGGCATCGCCGCGCGCCCGGTCGCGGGCGTGATCATCGGCACTGCCGGCCACGTCGACCACGGCAAGACCTCGCTGGTCAAGGCGCTCACCGGCATCGACACCGATCGCCTCCCGGAGGAGAAGCGGCGAGGCATCACGCTCGAGCTTGGCTTCGCCCACCTGACCCTCCCGGACGGAACGGTGGCGGGCGTGGTGGACGTCCCGGGCCACGAGCGCTTCGTGAAGGCGATGGCCGCCGGAGCGGGCGGGGTGGATCTCGCGATCCTCGTCGTCGCCGCGGACGAGGGGGTGATGCCCCAGACCCGCGAGCACCTCGACATCTGCCAGCTCCTCGGCGTCCGGGCCGGCGTCGTCGCGCTGACCAAGGCGGATCTGCTGCCCGGGCTGGGAGATGACTGGCGAGCGCTGCTCGACGCGGACCTCGCGACCCTCCTCGCCGGCAGCGTGCTGGAGCAGGCCGAGGTGGTCCCGGTCTCGGCGAGGACCGGCGAGGGCCTCGACGCGCTCAAGAAGGCGCTGGGGAAGGCCGCGGCAGGCGTGCAGCGCCGGCCGGCCGACGGGCCACTGTTCCTCCCGGTGGACC
>DASXGF010000236.1:0-5817 GCA_036489275.1 Myxococcaceae bacterium
GGCCGACGGGGCTGCATGCCAGGGCGGTGCTCGTCCTTCGAGTGGCCGAGCGGGTGCTCCTGCGGCTCCTGGAGATTCCGGCACGACGCTGGAGCGAGGTGGAGTCGGCGCTGCGCGGGACCTCGCTCGACCGGGTGGTCGCCCGCGGCGCGCCGGTGGTGCTCGAGACGGCGCTCCGGATGCCGTCGGCTCCAGCGCCGGGCACGGTCCCAGGTGCTCTCGGACGGCTGTGGCGGCGTCCGGTCCATCTGGCGAAGGGTGAGGCACGCGAGACGGGTGTGCCGCGTCTTCTCCTCCGGGTCGGGGAGGGGAGGGCCTCGCTCTCGGTGGACGTCGGAGGAGAGCTGCTGCACCGGCGCGGGTGGCGGCAGGAGACGTCGCGGGCGCCGATGCGCGAGACGCTGGCCGCGGGAGTGCTCGCGCTCGCGGGGTATTCGCCGGACCGACCGTTCCGGGATCCGGTCTGCGGGTCGGGCACGCTGGTCATCGAGGCAGCGCTGGTGGCGCGCTCCATCGCGCCCGGGCTCGGACGCAGTTTCGCCGCGGAACATTGGCCGGACGCCGAGCGGATCGACTGGGCCGGGAAGCGGGACCAGCTCCGGGCGGCAGTCCGTGCGGGGGCGCCGGCGTCCATCGCCGGGAGCGACAACAACGCGGGTTCGCTGGGGACGGCGCGGCGCAACGCGCGGCGAGCCGGGGTGCTGGACGATGTCCGGCTCGAGCGCGCGGACGTGGCCGCGGCGGTCCCGGGAGGGTCCGTCCCCGGGCTGGTGGTCGGGAACCTTCCCTACGGGCTCCGGGTGGGCTCGCGCACGGGCCTCGAGGCATTCGACGTGGGGCTGGCGCGGACACTCGGAGGTGCCTTCGCGGGCTGGCGGAAGGCGTTGCTGGTGGACGACGAGCGCCGGCTCGCCCGGGCCGGTGGGTCGGCACCTCACCGGGTGCACCGGCTCGTCAACGGGGGCATCCCAGTGGTTCTCGGGGTCTGGGACGCCGAGCCTCGAGGGCTCCCCGACGAAGGTGTTTGACACCTTCTTTTGACGAGTGGTTCCAGCGGTTTCCGCCCCGTCAGGCCGCGGATCTGGCTTCGCGACGCACGTCGAAGGTGTTTGACACCTCCGCTGGGGCGAAGTGCCTGGCTTCAGCCCAGCGCCGAGGCCGGGACCGGGACTCCATCGGCGCCCGCCCGCCAGGGGACCCAGGCAAGAACGAGGTTCCCGACGGCGATGTCCGACTTTCGCGGCGGAATGGTGAACTCCGCCACGGTGAGCGCCTCGGGGGTCGCGGACGCCTGCAGCTTGGAGGTCTCCTCCTGGAAGTCAGCCTCGGCGTCGGCGAGCTGCTTCTTCGCCGCCTCCAGCTGCTGCTCGGCGCTGCCGACGTCCTGCCGCTCCTTGACGGTCCGGCTACCGCTCCGGAGCGCCGTGCGAGCGCGGTTGAGATTGGTGACGCTCAGCGTCTTCCGTCCGAGAAACGCGCCGAGCAGCGTCGTCCCGACCGTCACCACGGTGTCGAGCGTCTGCCCCGACGCCTGCGACTGCTGGTCGGCCAGGCCCTTCTGCGCCCGCTGTACCGCGTTCTGCAAGGTCTGGAGCTTCGGGGCCCACTTCTTCCGGAGCGCCTCGACGTCGGCGTCCCGCTGCTCGCGGCCCGAGTGCGAGAGCCGCGCCTTGAACTCGGCGAGCGACTCGCCGGGCGTGGACACCTCGTCGAGTGCGTCGCACCGGAACAGCTTGAGCGGGCGCGCCTGGTAGAGCGCGGTGGCCAGCGATTTCTTCCACTCACCCCACGCGCCAGCGTTGGTCACCGCGGCCGGGGCCTCGTCGAAGCCCGCGCCCTCGGTGGGGGCGGTCCCGAGGCGCGCGCCAGCGTCTGCCGGAAGCTCCTCGGCGTCGTCCCACTGCGCGGCCGCACCGTCGACCGGGGCCAGCAGCGACACCGACTGCCAGGCGTCCACCGCCGATTTCTTGTCCACGTAGTGCAGCCGGGCTTGCCCGAGGATCGCCGGCCGGTAGCTCAGAGCGCCCGATCCCGGAGTCGCCGGGAGGAACGCCTCGGAGACCCCGGCGGGCAGGACGGGTCTGCGCCCGCCTCCACCGCTCGGAGCGGGCCGGGCTGGCGACGCCGAGACGGCCGGTGCACTCGCGCCGCCGCCGGGCTGTCCTGCCCCGAGCATCTTGATCTGCTCCTTGTCCAGCGGTCCCCGCAGGTACGAGAGGGTCCAGCGGGTCTGGAACAGCTCGGGAGCATCTTCGTGGACGTTGTTCAGGAGGAAGACCCGCGACCCGAGCCCGGAGAGCAGCCGGTCCATCTCCTGCCGGTCGAAGGCGTGGCTCGCGGCGTCCATCGCGCCCTGGAGTCCGTCGAGCACCCGGAGCTTGTCGCGTTCGGTCTGCAGTCGCCCGATGAACCAGGTGCCGGCGTTGGCCAGACCCTTGTAGTCGAGGTCCACGGGATTCTGCGTCGCCAGCAGCACGCCCACTCCGAAGGCGCGCGCCTGCTTGAGCAGGGTGAGCATGGGGAGCTTCGAGGGCGGAGCGGCGCTCGGCGGGAAGTAGCCGAAGATCTCGTCCATGTAGACCAGTGCCCGGAGCGAGCTCGTGCCGGACTGGGTGCGCATCCACGCCAGCACCTCGCTGAGGAGCGTGGTGACGAAGAACATCCGCTGAGCATCCGAGAGGTGCGCGATGGAGAGCACCGCGATGCGCGGCTTGCCCGTCGGCGTCCAGAGCAGGGACTGGATGTCGAGCGGCTCACCCTCGGCCCAGGCGGCGGCGCCGGGCGAGGCGAGGACGTTGTTCAGCGCCAGCGCGAGGCCGGCCCGGTCCTTCGCCGGGTAGAAGGACTCGAGGTCCAGCACGCCGACCTTGTCGAACGGAGGGCGCTGGACACCCTGGATGAGCGCGGCCAGATCCAGGTCCTGCCCGGCGCTCCACGCCCGCTGGACCAGCTGCGAGAGAAGGATGTGCTCCCGGCCCTGCATCGGGTCGGACTCGATGCCGGCGAGCGCGAGGAGCCCGGAGACCGCACCCTGCACGCGGGCGCGGAGCGCCTCGTCGTCGTCGAGCACCGCGCGGGGCGGAGCAGTGAATGCCCGGAGGAGCGCGAGCGGACGGCCCGCCCTGCTCGCCGGGGTGTAGATCGCCACCTCGCAGGCCTCGCGGAACCGGGCGATGCGGGCGCCGTCCTCGTCCCAGTCCGCGAGCCCCTTCTTCCAGGTGGCGGCGGTCTTCTCGGCGAGCTGGTCCGGCGTGAGTCCCTGCTTCTTAGCCTCGTCGGGGTCCACCCAGGGACGGAAGTCCGCCGGCGCGAGGGAGGGAAAGGTCAGGGCCAGGTTGGCCAGGTCTCCCTTGGGGTCGATGGCGAGCGCCGGGATGCCGTCGATGGCCGCCTCCTCGAGGAGCCCGATGCACAGGCCGGTCTTGCCGCTCCCGGTCATCCCCACGCAGACCCCGTGGGTGGTGAGATCCTTCGAGTCGTAGAGCAAGAGCTCGGGAAGGGTCTTCCGCGCCTTCGCGTCCCACCGTCGCCCCAGGTAGAAGACGCCCAGCTTCTCGTAGTCCTGCATCGTCCCTCCCGCGTGTCGCCGGCCGACACTCCAGTGCAGGCCCGGGGGTCGGAGCAATGGTAAGGAGCCGCCATGGCCACCGACCAAGCCCTGAAGCACTTTGCCGCCCACCGCTCTGCATACCTGGAGGACCTCAAGAAGCTGGTCCGCATCCCCTCGGTGTCCTTCCCCGGATTCGACCCGGCGAAGGTCCGGGCGAGCGCGGAGGCCACCGCGAGCCTGCTCCGGGAGAGGGGGTTCTCCGGGGTTCGGCTGCTCGAGGTGGAGGGTGCACACCCGTACGTCTACGGGGAGATTCTCGAGGCGCCGGGGAAGCCCACGCTACTGCTCTATGCCCACCACGACGTCCAGCCGGCGGGGGACGAGGGGGCCTGGGCGAGCCCGCCGTTCGAGCCGACGGAGCGAAAGGGCGGGCCTGACGACAGTCCCCGGCTCTACGGGCGCGGCGCGGCGGACGACAAGGCGGGCATCGTGGTGCACACCTCGGCGGTCGAGTCGTGGCGGAAGGGTGGGGGCGGGCTGCCGCTGAACGTCAAGATCGTGGTCGAGGGTGAAGAGGAGGTCGGGTCGAGCCACCTCACCGGGTTCCTGAAGCAGAACGCCAAGCTGCTTCAGGCCGACGCCATCGTCCTCACCGACACGAGCAACTTCGAGACCGGGCTTCCGTCCATCACGACGGCGCTCCGGGGCATCGTGGTGGTGAGCGTGGAGGTGCGGGCGCTCAAGCAGTCCGTCCACTCGGGGATGTGGGGCGGTCCGGTTCCCGACCCGGTGATGGGTCTGTGCCGGATGCTGGCCTCGCTGACCAACCCGGATGGGTCGATCGCCGTCCCGGGCATCCGGGAGCAGGTGAAACCGCTGACCGACAGTGAGCGGAAGAGCATCGCCTCGCTCCCGGGGGACGACGCGCACTTCCGCAAGCAGGCCGGGATGCTGCCCGGGGTGGAGCTGCTGGGGCACGGGACGCACCCGTGGGAGATGAACTGGCGGCAGCCGTCGATCGCGGTCAACGCGTTCCAGGCGAGCAGCCGGAAGGACGCGCGGAACATCATCTGCGACTCGGCCTGGGCGAGGGTCGGGGTGCGCCTGGTGCCGAACCTGGATCCGAAGGACGTGCAGAAGCGGCTGGTCGAGGCGCTGAAGAACGCGGCGCCGTGGGGGCTGGAGGTGGAGGTGCACGCCGACGATGCGGCCGGGTGGTGGTACACGGACTCGAGCCATCCGGCGTTCCAGGCGGCGTTCCGGGCGCTGAAGAAGGGCTACGGCGTGGACGGGGTCGCCATCGGTTGTGGCGGGAGCATTCCGTTCGTCGAGCCGTTCGCCCGGGAACTGGGGGGCGTGCCCGCGCTGCTCATCGGCGTGGAGGACCCGTACACCAACGCGCACTCCGAGAACGAGAGCCTGCACCTCGGCGACTGGGACAAGGCGGTTCGGAGTGCCATCCACCTCTACGACGAGATCGGCGGCGCGCTGAAGGCCGCCCGCTGACCCCGGGGGGTGTCAAACACCTTCGGTGGCCCGATTCGTGCTGGAGGCTCCCCATGACAGGGGGGGTTCCATGGGCTGGCCACTGAGGATGTTCGAACCGCTGGAGATCTACTTCGTGACGGTGCGTTGCTTTCAGCGCCGTCTCCTCATGCGTCCGTCTTCCGAGACGAATGAGGTCCTCGGCGGTGTACTGGCGAGAGCCGCCCGATTGAACGGAGTCGAGGTGTTCGTCTTCGTCTTTGCCTCGAACCACGTTCATCTCCTCGTCCGTGCTCCGAGAGGGAACCTTCCCCGGTTCATGCAGCATCTCCTCACCAACATCTCGAAGAAGGTGGGAAACCTGGTCCGGTGGCGCGGCCGCTTCTGGGAGCGTCGGTACTCGGCTGCGCCCGTGCTCGATGAGATCGCTCTCCTCGAACGTGTTCGGTACATCCTCGCGCACGGGCCGAAGGAGGGACTGGTCCGGACCTGCAGCGAGTGGCCTGGGCTCAGCTCCCTTCCGATGATGCTCGACGGTAAGACGCGCCGGTTCCGTTGGTTCAACTGGACGAGACAGGGGAAGGCAAAGCGACCAGGGCAAGACCCTGGTCGGTTCGACGAGAAGTGGGCGGAAGACGAGACCCTCGAACTCACTCCGCTGCCACTTCAGTCGCTGCAAACGCGGGAGGCCTTCCGACGTTTCCTTCGAGATGCGACCCAAGCGATCGAAGCCCAAGCGGCGCGGCTTCACTCGCGCTTTCTTGGGCGCGACGGGGTTCTCC
>DASXGF010000238.1:0-2190 GCA_036489275.1 Myxococcaceae bacterium
GGGACGGCGAGCGTGCCGTCGACGTGGGCGCGGAGCACGACCGCGGTGGCCGAGTCGACCACCACCTCGCCGGTGAGCTTCCTGGCCTCGCGGTGGTCCATGAATCGCTGGCGACGGGCGCTGTCCTCGTCGAGGCCCGAGCGCGCGTAGACGGCGGGCGGAGGTGTCTCGGACTTGGCGGCCTTCGCCGCCGCGGGAGCTTCCGCGAGGCGCACGGTGTAGCGGACCGCGGGCCGTCCCTCGACCGACGTCGGCCCCTCGAGAGCCAGCTCGAGGCGGCCCTGGAACAGCCCATCCATCTCCCGGAGGGCTCCGGCGGTCTCGTCACGGGTGCGCTCGGCGATGCCGCGGTCGCGGAGGCGGAGTCGATACTTGCCGTACTTGCTCCGGGCGAAGACCTGCCCCTTCGCGCGGACCACCTCCAGCCCCTGGTCGCGGCTGTTGTCGATGCGGGCGTGGAAGTCACCGGCGACGCCGCCCGCTGCCGACTCGAGGAGACGGGTCTCGGTCAGCTTCACGGTGTCCTTCCCCGCGGTCCAGGTGAAGGAGACCTCGGCGGTGAAGCGGTGCGGGCCGAGCCGCTCGGTCACCTCGGCCGGGCCCATGTCCACCACGCGGTGGGCGAGCTTCGGGTCGGATGCGAGCTTCTGGGGATCGAGACTCTCCTTCGCCGAGGCGACCACCGGAGGTGGGTCCTCGGGGGAGAAGATGCGCTCCTTGGCTGCGCGATCGACGGGATTGGAACAGGCGGCGAGCAGCGCCAGCCCGGCGGGGAGGAGACGAGAAGAGTGCAGCACGGAACGCCGAGACCCTAGCACGGGCCTTTCGTCCGGGACCCGGGGTGTGGTGAGAAGCGACCCGCACCGTGCAGAACCTCCGCGACAAGCTCCTCAAGGCCGGCCTGGTCAGCGCCGAGCAAGCAGCCAAGGCCGAGAAGACGGCCGAGCCAGCGCCGCGTCCCGAGCGTGGCCGCAAGCGGCCGGAGCGTCCGGCTCCGGGAGCGGAGCCGGGAGGGCCGATGCTGGTGGCGCGGCTGCAGCCGCTGTCCGCCGTTCCCAAGCTCCCGCCGCTCCCGGGGAGCAAGGCGTCGCAGCGCCTCGAGGCGAAGCGACAACAAGACTCGGACCGACGACTTCGTGAGCGGGTGCTCGCCGCGCAGGTGCCGGTGGAGGCCGGCGAGCGCGCCTTCTACTTCGTCACGCGGAAGAACCGGCTGCGGAGGCTCGAGCTGTCCGATGCCCAGGCCGAGGCGCTGGAGCAGGGGCGGCTCGCGGTGGTGGAGCGGCCGGACCCGGCGCAGATCGAGCACGCGCTCGTTCCGGGAGAGGTCGCGCTCGCGCTGGTGAAGGAGTTCCCGAAGGCGGTGCGGTTCCTGAGCGCGCCGGGTTCCGCGGTGGGATTCCTGTCCGACGAGGAGGTCAAGGCGCGCGCCGCGGCCGAGGCCGCCGAGACGCCCGAGGAGCGAGCCGCGGCCGACGCTCCGCAGAGCGAGGAGCAGCGCGCCGAGGAAGCTGCAGACGTGGCGGACGCAGAATCGGCTGGCACGAGCGCGTCCGGCGGCGAGGCAGGCGAGACGAGCAGCGCGGCGGAGTGAGCCCGGCGTATCTGCCGGGTCGGCGTGTCCGGCGTGGAACCACAGCGAGCCCTGCACGCGACTGATGGACTCGGGGGCCGCCGAGCACACGCCGTCCGCAGTCCTGCATGGATGAGGATGCCCGACGGCTTCACCACTTCCGACATCGAGCGCAGGATCCGGGGTGCCCTCCGGCGGCGGCGGTGACAGGTCAGAGGTCATGGCGGAGAACGACTGGACAGCGGCTCTGGAGGCGACGGGCCACGGGGTCATCCGCGGGCTCCTCGGAGCGGCCGAGTGCGCGGCGATCGCGGCGCTCTACGACGAGCCCGGGCGTTTCCGCTCAAGGGTGGTGATGGCGAAGCACGGCTTCGGCCGTGGCGAGTACCAGTACTTCGGGCACCCGCTTCCGGCGCGCGTGCTGGAGCTCCGCCGCGCGCTGTACCCGCTGCTGGTCCCGGTCGCGAACCGCTGGGCCGAGGCGCTCGGAAAGCCGGACCGCTATCCCGGCGGGCTGGAGGCGTATCTCGAGCGCTGCCACGCCGCGGGGCAGTCGCGGGAGGACGTGGTGCCGCTCGAGCATGGCGATGCGGTGGCCTTCACGGTGAACGAGCGAC
>DASXGF010000240.1:0-3583 GCA_036489275.1 Myxococcaceae bacterium
CCGGGATTCCCACCGGCTCGCAGCCGGGCATCCCGATGGGCTCCCAGGGCGGGGTGCGAGCCACCGGGATTCCCACCGGGTCCCAGCCGGGCATCCCGATGGGCTCGCAAGGCGGAGTGCGCCGGGGCATCGCGAAGGACATCCAGTTCCGCGAGCTCCCCGGCAGTGGCAACGCTCCGGCACGCACCGGCGCCAATCCCGCCGTGGCCCCGGCCCCCGAGCCGGCCTCGAGCACCAAGCCCGCGCCGCTCGCGGCTCCGGTGCCGAGCTCCGACCCCCGGGCAGCGATGGAGCAGCTCCTCAACCACATGCTGGACCGGAAGGCCTCGGACCTGCACCTCTCGTCCGACACCACGCCCATCATCCGCGTGGACGGGGACATGACCCCCATCGAGGGCCATCCGCCGCTCTCGACGAGCCGGCTCAAGGACATGCTCTTCTCCATCGCCCCGGAGAAGAACCGGGAGCAGTGGCTGTCGATCAAGGACACCGACTTCGCCCACGAGAACTCGCGGGCCCGCTTCCGCGTGAACCTCTTCGAGGACCGGAAGGGCATCGGCTGCGTCATGCGGCAGATTCCCAACACCATCCGCACCGCGCAGGAGATGGCGATCCCCCAGGCGGTCCTCGACCTCTGCTTCCTCAACAAGGGCCTGGTGGTGGTGACCGGGCCGACTGGCTCGGGAAAGAGCACCACCCTGGCCTCGATGATCGACCACATCAACAGGAACCGGGACGACCACATCATCACCATCGAGGACCCGATCGAGTTCGTCCACCCCAACCGGCGCTGCCTGGTGAACCAGCGCGAGATCGGCGTGCACACCGGCTCCTTCAAGCATGCGCTTCGGGCAGCCCTCCGCGAGGACCCGGACATCGTGCTGGTGGGCGAGATGCGTGACCTCGAGACCATCGCCATCGCCATCGAGACCGCCGAGACCGGTCACCTGGTCTTCGGCACGCTCCACACCAACACCGCGCCCAGCACCGTCGACCGGATCATCGACCAGTTCCCCGCCGACCGGCAGGAGCAGATCCGGATGATGCTCAGCGAGAGCCTCAAGGGCGTCATCACCCAGACCCTGTGCAAGAAGATCGGCGGCGGCCGCATCGCGGCGATGGAGATCCTCATCGCCACCTCCGGCGTCGCGAACCTCATCCGCGAGGGCAAGACCTTCCAGATCCCCTCGACGATGCAGACCGGGAAGGGCGTCGGGATGCAGACCCTGAACGACGCACTCTTCGACCTGGTGAAGAAGAAGCTGGTCGAGCCCCAGGAGGCTTACTCCAAGGCCATCCACAAGGCCGAGCTGAAGCAGATGCTCGAGCGCGGCGGCTTCAAGCTGGAGGCCGAGGCGGCCTAGCCAGCTCGCACGCCGCGCCCGGCGTCAGACGACCTGGGTGCTACCGTCCGGCGAGGACGTCGTTCACCGAGGGCATCTTCTGGATGTCGCCGCGCGCGACCTTCCAGGCCTGCTGGACGATCCAGGAGAGCGAGCGGTCCTGCCGCGTCGCCTCGTGCTGGATCTCGAGCAGCATCTCCTCGGGGAAGTACAGCGATTGTTTGCGGTGATCCGTGCCTGGCATCAGGCCTCCTCGCGCGTGTCAGGGAGCGCGGGCTCGCCTGTGACATCGTTCACGGCGGGGAAGGCTTTGATGCGCTCACGGGCGATCCGCCACGCCTGCTGCACCACCCAGGAGAGCGAGCGATCCTGCCTCGTGGCCTCTTCCTGGATCTCCCGGAGCATCTCCTCCGGGAAGTACAAACTCTGCTTGCGCTTGTCGGTTCCGGCCATCTCTTGGGTGCTCCCGGGGTCAGGTCAACAGTCAACGTCGGACGGCAGTCCACAGGAGTGCCCGACGTGCTCTGGGGGGGAGTCTCCGCCACGCCCGCGGAACGGTCAATCATTTGGCAGAGTTCCGAGAAAGCGAACGCCCCGGTTCCAGCGAGGGAACCGGGGCGCCCGGAAAAGAAGGGGCAGCAGAGATTGACTCCCTGCGACCCCCGTGGGCCCAGAGGGGGAGGGGGGGGACCCCTAGGCCCAACACTCATCGATTTTCGAAAGTCAGAACTCGCGGGGTGGCTCGCCCATTCCTCACCCCCATCGCCACTGCCACCGTCTGACTGTCATTCTAAGGGCGGCACCCGCGGGTCTCAACCTGCTGAGCGGTGCGATGTCACCTCCCTCGTGTGGACCGCTGTCGCATGCACGACGACCTGCCAGCCCGAGCTGTCCTGAACGAGGCGGTTGCGGCCTCGTTCGGGCGCCAGCCCGGAAGAATTCTCGTGGCTGTGTCCGGCGGGGTGGATTCGCTGGCGCTTCTGCTGTCGGCATCCGAGGTGGCGGGCGGGCGCCTGGGGGTGGCCTCGCTGGACCACGGGCTCCGTCCAGAGTCGGCGGACGAGGTCGCGCGGGTCGGCGAGCTCGCACGCTCGCTTGGGGTGCCGTTCCACCGGGAGTCACTGGGGCTGCAGCCGGGGCCGGGGATGGAGGAGAGAGCCCGGAAAGCGCGCTACGCGGCCCTCGACCGGATCGCCCGGGAGCACGGCTATGCCGCCATCGCGACCGCCCACACGGCGGACGACCAGGCGGAGACGCTCCTGATGCGGCTCTCCCGGGGCGCCGCGCTCCGAGGAGCGGCGTCCATCCGGGCAGACGGCCCTCGCATCCTGCGCCCGCTGCTCGGTGTCCGTCGGGCCCAGACCGAGGCGCGGGTCGCGGCGGCGGGGCTGCAGCCGGTGCGCGACCCGAGCAACGCTGACCCCGGCCTGTTCCGGAGCCGCGTTCGCCACGCAGTGCTCCCGGTCCTCCGCGAGGCCGCGGGACCGGGGGTGGTGGAGCGGCTGGCGCGCTTCGCCCGCTCGGCGGCCGAGGACGAGGAGCTGCTCTCCGCGCTCGCGGCCCAGGCGCTCGACCGGGTGCGCGATGGCGCGGGGCTCGACGCCGTCGCGGTCCGCGCGCTGCCCTGGCCCATCCGTGCCCGCGTCCTCCGCACCTGGCTCGAGGCGCAGGGCCATCCGGTGTCCGACCGGCTCCTGCGCGACGTGGCCGACGCCATCGAGCGCGGCGCCAGGACCGGCCTCCCCGGACGGGCCGTCCTGGCCACGGAGGGCGGATGGGTCCGGGTGCCTCCGCGTGACGCCGCGCGGCCGCCCGAGGTCCGCGAGCTCGGCGCCGGGATCCCGGTGGAGTTCGGAGGATTCCGGGTCTCGGTCGGGGAGGGCCCGGGCGTCCCGGTCGGCGCGGCGGCGTTGCCGCTCGTGGTGCGCGCCCGGCGGCCCGGCGACCGGGTGGGACCCGAGGCCGGGCCCAGCCGGCGGGTGCAGGACGTCTTCGTCGACGCCTCGGTCCCGGTGGAGGACCGGGCGGGCTGGCCGCTGGTGGCGGACGCGCGGAACCACGTGCTCTGGGTGGTGGGGCTGTGGCCGCGTGCCCACCCCGGACCCGGGCCGTTCCTCCGGGCCGAGCCCCTCCGGCCGCAGGAAGGCGGATCGAGCGCTCGGAAACAGGGTTCGTTATAGGCAGCGAACGGGCGTGCCTGTCCGGGTGCTTGCGAGCGGCCCGAAGGGCCCGTCAGAATG
>DASXGF010000357.1:0-13679 GCA_036489275.1 Myxococcaceae bacterium
CCGCCAGACCTGAGGCGAGCGCCAGCTGAAGAAGTCCACGTTCAGCGGGTCTCTTAGCGTGAGGGTGTTCCCGCTGATGGCGACGATCTCGTTGGTCTGCATCAGCGAGCGCCACTTCGGCACCACGTTGCTCGCCGCGGAGTTGGCGCTGTTCACGTCACCGACGTTGATGTTCCCCGCGCCGGTGCTCGGACCGGCCCAGGAGAAGCCCGGCTGACGCTTGAAGTACTGGCCGTCGTAGAACCAGATGTAGTCGCCGTTCATCATCACGCTGCCCACCTGCTTGGCCGGGGCATCCACGCAGTCGATGGTGATGACGTCACCCACCGCGAAGCGGCTGGCGTCGGCCACCGCGACGGTGTTGGTGCCCATCCAGGCGTTGGTGGTCACCGAGGTCACGTGGAAGTCGGCGTCGGCGAATCCGTTCCGGTGTCCGAAGAGCACGACCGTCCCGTAGTCGGGGATGGTGCCGTTCGCGGCGAGCCGTGTCCGGTCGGCGCCCTCACCGCGGATCGTGACGTTGTCGACGGTGACGTAGAGGCCGACCTGGCCGCCCTTGCTGGGGAGGGTCTGTGGGTTGACGTAGTAGGTGCCGGCCTTGAGCAGCACGATCTTCCGGCTGCTGGGAGTGGCCGCGGCGCCGGCGGCGTTGATCGCCGCCTGCATCGCGCTGGTGAACGCCGCGGCGTTGCCCTGCCCGGCGAGCGCCGGATTCACCGAGTAGCCGTCGTAGGGGTTGCCCGCCGGCAGCCACACGCTGGCCGGGCGGACCGGGTCGTTGTCCCTGGGCACGCCGCCGGGAATGCCCGGCGCCCAGTTGATGCGGAACTGCTTGGGGAGGAACGAGGTGTCGAGGGCCTCGGTCGTGGATCCGACGTCGGCGGCCCCGCGGTTGGTGGTGGAGTCGTCCTGACCGGCGTTGGGCCCGCAGCCCGTCGCGGCGAGGAGTACGGAGACAGCAGCGGCAATCGAAGATGCAGTTCTAGGTGTCGTCATGCCTTCCCGGCTTCGAGCGCCGTGACGGCGACGCTCGAGTTCGTGTTGGGGCGCGCACCCTCACACGCGAATCACGAGGCGCGAAGGTTGTAGTCAGGTGTGGCTCGCAGGCCAGGCCCGTCGGCGACCGAGCACGCTCGCCGCACCGATGAAAACTTTCAGACGTGTGCGTGTGACAGATCGTTTACGTCTGTCGCAGGGATGGCGACGCCATCGACATCAACGCTGCTCGGGGCAGCGATACGCGAAGCCCGCCGCCACGGCGGTCGTGCCGTAGGCGAGGGAGCCGTGGGTCGGCGGTGTGGCGAGCACGAGGTGGGTCGCCCCGCGCAGCGCGGCGCGCCGGCGAAGCTCCGTCACCGCGGTGTCGAACAGCGAGTCCTCGGGCAGGAGCAGCTCCGTCGACATCCGGACCCCCAGGGAGCCGAGGGGCTCGCAGCCGTCGTCCGGCACCTCCAGCCGCACCGGCCCGGCCGCGTTCGTTCCGCCGCTGCCCGTCGCGCAACCGACCCCGAGGACGGCCAGGACCACCACCGCATGGCGCCAGCGGGCCGCGAGCGTCCGAAACAGCACAGGAATGACGCGAGCGAGGTGGGAAACGGTGGCCGGTGTCTGCACACGCCTCTTGCTTGCCGGCGCAACTGATCTGTTCGTGGCCACGGGGCATTTACCTTCTTCCCCGTCGGGAATTGGATCCAGGGTCGACGGTCGGAAAGTGGGAAAGCAACCAACCGTCACAGGCGGCTCGACGCGGGGGTCCCCCCCAACCTGCGAAGGGCCGCCTTTTTTTCGTCCTCACCAGACGCGGCAGGCGTTCTGTCTCGCCATGGGCTTGCCCACGGTACAGCTGAACGCCTCGCGGAACTCGGGCTGGTTGGCCAGCACGTAGTTGACCCGGTACTCGTGGAGCGAATGCGGGTTGGTCCGGATGATGACCCGCGCGTACTCGGGCCGGAGGTTCTGGCACCAGGAGAAGGCGCTCCCGGCGAAGAAGCGCTGGCGCGCGGTCAACCCGTCCGGGCCCTTGGTGGTGGCGCTGGTGCCCTTCTTCGCCAGCGCGCGGTCGAGCCCGGCGAGCGCGATGCGGATGCCGCCGTTGTCCGCGATGTCCTCGCCCTGGGTCAGCTTCCCGTTGGTCTTCACGCCGAGGTCGGGCACGTCGTGGGTGTACTGGTCGATGATGCACTGGCTCCGCTGTTCGTAGGCCTTGGCGTCCGCGGGCGTCCACCACGGGTGTCCGGATCCGGGACGCTCGCGGTCGCGGAGACCCTCAGGCGCGGTCAGCTGGCGAAGCTTGCGAAGCTCGGGAGAGGATCCACGTTCGCACGCGTCCAGCGTTTCGCCCCAGCGGCCGGCTGCGCGACACGAGCCAGTAGCCGTAGCCGATGGGGAGAGGCTTGCGCCGGGTTGCGGGCAGCAGCTGCCCCGAGTCGAGGAAGGGACGCACCAGCGCGAGCCGTCCGAGCGCCACCCCGTGGCCGGCCAGCGCCGACTGGATGGCCTGCTCGTACTGGGTGAAGCGGAGGACCCGCCCGGGCTTCGGGCGCGCCGTCCCCGACGTCCGGAGCCAGTGTGCCCAGTGGAGGAGCGGATGGGCCGGGTCGTCGTAGTCCAGCAGCACGGCCTTCCCGAGCTGGGCCGGCTCGTCCAGGTCCACCCGGGTGCTGGCGACGGGAAGCAGCTCCTCGCCGAACAGCTGGACCGCGCCGGCCGGAGCGCGCTCGCCCGGGCAGTAGCGCACGGCGAGGTCGATCGCCTCGCGCTCCAGGTCGAGGACTCGGTTGCTGGCGACGACCCGGAGGTCCACCTCGGGATGGCTGGTCTGGAATTCGCCGAGCCGGGGCAGGAGCCAGAGCGCGGCGAACCCGCTGGAGGTGGTGATGGCCACCGAGCTGGGGTCCACCGGGCGGAGCGCCTCGATGGCCTCGCCCAGCTGGTCGAGCCAGGCGTCCACGGTGCGGAACAGGCGCGTTCCCTCCGGCGTCAGCTCGAGGCTGCGGTGGCTGCGCACGAAGAGCGCGCACCCGAGCGCGTCCTCCAGCGCGTGGATCTGCCGGCTGAGGGCGGGCTGGGTGATGGCCAGCTCGCGGGCGGCGGCGGTGACGTTGAGCGAGCGCCCCACGGCGACGAAGCCGCGAAACAGCTCCAGCGGCGGGAGGTTCAGGAGGCGAGGTGGCATTCCCGCTCCGCATGGGAACCGGCCCGAGACGGCATTGGAGCCCCGGCTCGCGGCTCCGTACTGAGAAGGCCCATGGACCCGAGCATCGCGCAATTCAGCAAGGGGGAGCGGCCCCGTCCGGCGTCGGTCATCGCGCAGCTCCTCTATCTCGCTACCTGCCGAGATGTCCCCTTCACCTACGTGGGGCGGCCGCCGCCGGGGGTGCCCGCCGACAGCTGCGAGTTCGTCGGCCGCTCGGTCATCGTCCACGACGTCCGGGACACCGCGGGGTTCCTGGACCTCGACCGGAACGGCTTCGAGCTCTGGCATGCTCCGTCCTCGGTGGGCGACTTCCTCGACGAGGAGGAGATCCGGCGTCGCTACCTTCCGGAGCTGGTGGAGCTGGTGCTCCGGGCCACCGGCGGGGAGGAGGCGCACCCGTTCGATCACCTGCTCCGTCGCCGCGAGTTCGGCCGGCCGCCGATGACGCTCGGCGGGCGCGCCGGGACCTTCGCCGGACCGGCGGGGCGGGTGCACGTGGACTACACCGAGGCGTCGGGGGCGGGGCGCTTCGCGAAGGTGCTCCCCGGGCGGACGCCGGAGCGGTTCGCCATCGTGAACGTCTGGCGGTCCATCGGTGCGGCGCCGGTCCTCGACACGCCGCTCGCGCTGTGCGACGCCCGCAGCGTCCGCCCCGAGGACCTGGTGGCCACCGAGCTCCGCTATCCCGACCGCACGGGGGAGATCGCCTTCGTGCGGCACCGTCCGGAGCATCTGTGGTCCTACGTCTCCGAGATGCGGCGGGACGAGGTGCTCCTCTTCAAGCAGTACGACTCGCGGCAAGGGGTGGCGCGCTCCGTCCCCCACGCGGCCTTCGACCACCCGGCGATGCCGCCCGACGCGCCGCCCCGCCAGAGCATCGAGGCGCGGGTTCTGGTGACCTTCCGGTGAGCACTTCGAGGCCGACGATGGAGCTGTGGTTCGACCTGGCCAGCAACTACAGCTACCTCACGCTGATGCGGATCGATGCGCTGGCGGAGAGGGCCGGGGTGACGGTGCGGTGGGAGCCGTTCCTCCTCGGGCCGGTCTTCGAGGCCTTCGGGTGGAAGAGCTCGCCCTTCGTGCTGCAGAAGGAAAAGGGCGCCTACGTCTGGAAGGACATGGAGCGGCAGGTCGCGAAGTACGGGCTGCCCTGGAAGAAGCCGGCGCTCTTTCCGCAGAACACCGTGCTTCCAGTCCGGGTCGCGCTGCTCGGCCGCGGGGAGGCCTGGATGCACGCCTTCTGCCGGGCGATGGCGCGGGCGAACTTCGCCGAGGACCGGAACATCTCCACGGTGGAGGCAGTCAGCGAGGTGCTGGAGTCGCTGGGGCTTCCCGCCGCGGAGGTCCTCGCGCGAGCGCAGTCAGCGGAGGAGAAGCCGAGGCTGCGGGCGCAGGTGCAGAGGGCGCAGGCGCTGGGCATCTTCGGAGCGCCGACGTTCTTCGTGGACGGCGAGATGTACTGGGGGAACGACCGGCTGGAGGACGCGCTGCAGGCCGCGCGGGGTCGAGCACCTTCGTCCATCGAGTGAGCTCTGAGGTGAGGACGGTCGTCTGGCACACCGACGGTGCCGTTGGCATGGCTCTCGAAGGCTCGTCGTCCCCGCAGGAGCGCAGTTGTCGGCGGTGACCGGATCTCTCAGCCGGTGGCGGCTTCCTCCGACGTCGGAGCGACGGCCTCCGGCGTCCGGCGCTGGCGAATCCAGATCAGCGCCGCAGGGAGCACCATCACCGCCGCCACCAGGCACGCCGCCTCGCCGATCACCGCGGTGATGCCCAGGCTCCGCACCCCGTAGTTGAGCGAGCGCGCCAGCGCGAGGTACCCGAGCAGCGTGGTGAGGCTGCACAGGACCACCGCGCCTCCAGTCCTCCGGAGCACCTCCAGCGGATCCTTCAGCTCCTGGTCGCGCTGCACGATGTTCACCGCGTAGTCCACCCCGATGCCGAAGGTCACCGGCAGCGCGATGAAGTTCAGGAAGTTCAGCTTGAACTTCCAGAGGTAGAGCACCGCCACCGTCCAGAACACGCCCACGAGCAGCGAGAGGATGACCCGGGTCATGGAGCGCCGCTCCCGGAAGCTGAGCGCGACGATGCAGAGCGTGGCGAGGATGGACACCGCGACCGCCCGCGGGACGTCCTTGAGGATCGCCGCCCACATGTCGGCGTAGATGACCGCCCGCCCCGATCCGAGGATCACGCTCCCGTCGGGGAGGACGGTGCGGCGGTAGCCGTCCGCCCAGCGCAGGAGGTAGTGCGCATCGGCCGTGTCCTGGCCATCGGTGGGGCTGATGTAGACGACGCGACCGCGGGTCCCGTCCTTCTCGGTGAACGGCCGGGCGATGGCATCGGGGAGCTCGTCGATCCCGAAGGCCTGGAGGTTCTCCGGCGGGAGGTAGGGCTCCACCTTCTCCCAGTCCGTCACCAGTCCCCTCTGGTGCGCCTTGAGGATGCGGCGCCGGAGCTGCATCAGGATGGGGATCTTCTCCTCCTGGTGCGTGGGCACGAAGTCGTCGAGGGTGTGCACCGCCTGGAACGGCTTCGCATCCGCCGGAGCCGCGTCCCGGCGGGCCTCGAGCGCGGCCCTGAGCGGGGCGACCTGGTCCCGCCGGTCGGTCATCACCGCCATCCCGTCCACGCCCACGAACCCGGTGAGCTCGGACGCGACGTGGAAGAGGCGGTGCACCTCGGCGACGGCCGAGCGATCGCTCTGGATCTTGTTGGTGTCGTACTCCATCGGATCCGAGCGCACGTAGAAGACGGTCAGCACCGCGCCGACGAGCGCAAGCGCCGTGCCCACCACGGTGATGGTGCGCGGAGCGGCCGCCACGATGCGGGCGAACGGCTCGCCGAACGGCACGCCCTCCCCCTTGATGCGAAGGGCCCGGCGCCACCAGGAGGCCCGCTCCAGCGGCACCCATCGCTCCATCAATAAGAGAATTGGCGGCAAGGCGAGGAACGCTGCGATCCAGCAGACGACCATTCCCATCCCACCGATCCATCCGAACTCGCGGAAGCCCTTGAACTCGGTGACCACCAGCGCGCCGTAGGCGGCCGACGCGGTCGCGGCGGCGGTGAGGGTGGGGCGCCAGGTACAGCGCATTGCCTCGACGAGGGCGGGCTCGGTGGGCGTGCCGCGCCGCCGCTCCTCGAGGTACCGCGCCATGAGGAGGATGGAGAAGTTGATGCCGTTGCCGGCGATGATGGTGAAGAGGAAGCCGGTGGCGAGGTTGAGCCGGCCGATGAACACCTGGGTGAGGGCGAAGGTCCAGGCGACGCCGATGCCGATGCCCAGGCCCATCGAGATCACCATGCGGATCCGCAGGTAGTAGAGGAAGACGACGCCGAGGATGAGCAACGTCCCGGCGAGGCCCACCTCGGTCAGGTCGCGGTTGATGAGCCGGTACTCGGCGAGACCGATGAGCAGGTCCCCGCTGAGGTCCCACCTGGCGGAGGGATCGAAGGACGCCGGGTTCACCCTCCGGACGACCTCCGAGACCTTGGCCACCGCCTCCTCGGCCTTCTGGAAGTCGGCGCCGATGACCCCGCTGCGGATGACCACCACCGCCGTCTTCCCGTCGGCGCTCTGGTAGCGGCCGTCGGCGGGGAAGCGGCGCTCGTCCTCGGCCTTCACTCCCAGCCGCGATTTCACCGTGTCCGGCGCGATGGGAGGCGGAGGCGCCTCGTCCAGCCCGAGCTGGAGCCCGGTCTCCTTCCCCACCTCGTAGGCGTAGCGAGCCTCGACGTCGTCGCGGAGCTTCTTCAGCGTCGCGAGGTCGGTGTACAGGCCGGTGCGGGGGCGGAGGAAGGCGAGGGCGTCCTGGACGCCGTTCTCGACGCTGCCCACCCACGGGGGCCCGAGCTCGCGGAGCGCGGGCACGAGGGCATCCGAGGCGCGGCGGATCCCCGCCGGGTCCTCGCCTTCGAGGACCACGAAGATGGTGGACTGGCTCGAGGTTCGCGCCGAGACGCGGCGCAGCTCCACCACGCTGGGCCGGGTCTCGGGCAGGAGGCTCTCGAACCCGGTCTCCAGCCGGAGCCGGGTGGCGAGCTCGACGGAGACCACCGTGAGCGCGGCGATGACCCCGAGGACGAGCACGGGATGGCGGAGCTGCAACCGGACGATTGCGGCCACCGCGCGCCGGAGCCCGGAGGTCGGAGGGAGGGAGGCCACGCTCATCCTTGCCCTCCCGGCGGACAGGCCCAGAGCTGGTAGCGCTGCATCACCACCCCGTCGCGCGCGACGGGCAAGGTCCGCACCGGGCGGCAGGCGCGGTCCGGCAGCAGGACCGCCGGGTCCTCGTGGTAGTGGCCGTCGTGGATGTAGAGAACCGGAGCGTCCCGCGGCGGGTCGCGCCGTCCGAGGAAGTCGAACTCGGTCCTCCGCGGACCCGGGCAGTACACCGGGGGCCGGTCGTCCAGCGCGGTGAGGATGTGCGCGCAGAGCGCGTACTGGCAGCTCGCCACCACCGCGTCCGGTCCGAGCCGCGCGGTCTCCTCGCCGACCGCGGCGCGGACCTCGGGCCAGCCGACCATCTCGTTGAAGAAGTCGTGGTCGGGGTCATAGGCGCCGGCGGGGAGGAAGCGGCGCAGGGAAGGGTCTCGGGCGTAGGCGTAGAACACGGCGGTGCCGGCAATCGTGATGGCGAGACAGGCTGCGATGTACCACCGCAGCGCGGCCGAGGCGCGCCGGGCATGCTCGTCGAGGAGCCCGCCCGCCGCGACCGCCAGCGGAATGTAGCCCACCATGGTCCAGTGGAACTCGGCATCCCGCACCCGGGCCATCATCACCCAGAAGAAGAGGAGCACCGGCCAGCTGGCGAGGGCGAGGAAGCGGTACCGGTCGTCCCGGCCCGACCGCCGGATGCAGACCGCGAGCACCAGCATCAGGCCGGGGAAGACCAGCGGGTGAAATGGCCCCAGCTGCCCCACCAGCGCGTGCCAGGCATTCAGGGCCACCGTCGCGGGGTCGCCGGACGCCCGTCGCTCGACGAAGTGCAGCGCCAGCGACGGCCAGGCGCGCTGCTGGTTCCAGACCAGGACCGGGCTGGCCACCGCGAGGGCGACCAGTCCGCCCAGGTACAGCGAGGGGCGGCGGACCCAGCGCCGGCCCTGCGGCGAGACGAGCACGTAGAGCAGGCCCACCCCGAGCAGCAGCACCCCCGAGTACTTGGCGAGGAAGGCGAGCCCGGCGACCGCCCCCGCTGCCATCGGGCGCCACGGCTCGTCGTGGGTGCGCATCGCGTCCAGCGTCAGCAAGCCCAGCACCCACAGCGGGGCGAGCGGGGCCTCGGGGTTGAGCGCGTAGCTCGAGGCGAAGAAGACCGGCATCACGGTGACGGTGACCACCGCCCAGAACCCCGCCCGGGCGGAGAACATCCGCCGCCCGAGCACGAAGAGCAGCCAGCCGAACACCACCGCGCAGAGGAGGGGACCTGCCCGGACGGCGAACGACCCGTGCGACGTCCGGGTGGTGAGCCAGGCCATCCAGGCCACCAGCGGCGGATGGTCGTAGTAGCTGAGCGAGGGGAAGCGCGACCAGACGTAGTAGTAGGCCTCGCCGTTGGCGATGTCGGTGCTGGCGACGAAGAGCAGGCGCACCAGCGTCGCGCCGGCGATCAGCAGCGCCGTCCGGCCGGCCCACTCCCGGTCGCTGGCCGGGGCGCGCACCGCCACCATCGCGTCAGCCACGCGCACCGCTCACCACTGGACCACGAAGTCCGCGTAGTCGGCCTCGGCCGGCGACTGCGAGTTGTCGCCGTCGGTCATCACGCCGATGGCCACGAAGTCCGGCACGTCCTCGAGCTTCCCACCGTAGTGCTTCACGAACTCGGCCCGCGGGTCCACCGAGTACTCGGTCCAGACATCGAGCGGTCCACCCACCTGCACGAGCGTGGTGTCGCGATCGAAGAACCAGCCGCGGTTCGACTGACAGGAGGCGCCCACCGTTCCCACCGTTGCCCAGGCGTACTTGATGACCATCAGCTTCAGCCCGGCCTTGTAGGCGATGAACACCGAGGCGACCGAGTCGGAGGCGCCGGGGCCGCAGTCGTTGGCATCCTTCGGAAAGGCGTGCGCGCGCCAGCGCCAGCTCACCGAGCGCACCGCCTGGCGCGCGTCGTCGGAAACGCGCGCCATCAGCACCATGTTCCCCAGACCCGGCCGGTAGACCGCGCGGAGGATGGGCGTGCCTCCGTCCTCGCCCACCGAGTAGTAGTTCACCGGGCCGGAGTCCTGCTTGAAGACGGTGAAGGCGCCCGGGGGGATGGTGGTCCGGTGCGCAGGTGCAGGCACGGTCCCGCCATCGCTCGCGGCGAGCGCCACGAGCAAGAGAGACATCGAGAAGGACATGGTCGTCTCGTGCACTTGACGGCACTCGGTGTGCGCGTGTCAAAAGCCCCGCGTGGACGAATCCCTGGTCGCCAGCGCCGTACCTCGCCCCACCGGGGGCGTGGACCGCGCGATGCTCGCCCTGGCCGAGGCCATCATCCCCGGCACCAGCACCATCCCCGCCGCCGACGACACCACCGTCCGCGAGGTGATGGAGCTCATCGGGCGGGCCTCGCCGAAGCTGGCGAAGGCCTGGACCGCGGCCCACCGCGCGCTCGACGCCGGCGCCCGCCTGCGCACCGGGCGGCCCTTCCACGCGCTCTCCGCTGCCCGGCAGCAGGCGCTGCTCCGGCGGTGGGAGCGCGACCCACTCTTCCGGGCGCCGCTGTCGATCGTCGCCAACGTCTACAAGATCGTCCACTTCGACGCGCCGCACGTGCAGCGCGCGATGGGCGCCCGGCCCAAGCCGCCGCTTCCGGTCACCGAGCCGCGCTGGACGCAGCAGGTCCAGGCCGCCGAGTCGTGGACCGGCGGCGACGTCGAGTGCGAGGTGGTGGTCATCGGCACGGGGGCCGGTGGGGCGGTGGTGGGTCACGAGCTCGCCGCGCGCGGCCACGCGGTGGTCTTCGTCGAGGAGGGGCAGCTCTACCACCGGCACAGCTTCGACGGCAGCACGGTGCGCGCCTACGAGCGCTTCTACCGCCCGGCGTTCGCGCTGGGGAACGCGAGCTTCCCCATCTTCCTGGGGAGGATGGTGGGCGGGTCCACCGCGGTGAACGGAGGGACCGCCTTCCGCACGCCGAGCTGGGTCCTCGATCGCTGGTGCGAGGAGACGGGGAGCGACGCGCTCTCGTTGGAGCGGCTGGCCCCGTACTTCGACCGAGTGGAGGCCCACCTGGGCGTCGGTCCGTCCCCGCTTCGCCACGTGGGCCCGGTCGCCGAGCTGATGCAGCGCGGCTGCGACGCGCTGGGGTGGAAGCACGGGCTCCTCCACCGGAACGCGCCGGGCTGCGAGGCCTCCGGCTTCTGCCATCTCGGCTGCCGAACGGACGCCCGCAAGAGCACGAATGTCTCCTACCTCCCCCCGGCGCTGGAGCGCGGGGCGCTGCTCTTCACCGGCCTCAAGGCGGAGCGGGTGGTGGTGGAGAACGGGCGGGCCACCGGCATCGAGGGCGTGGCGCCGAACGGGAACCGCGTCCGCATCCGGGCGCGGGCGGTCATCCTCGCCGGGGGAACCATCTCCACGCCGCTCTTTCTCATGCGACAGGGGCTGGCCAACTCCAGCGGGCAGCTGGGGCGGAACCTCACCGTGCATCCGAGCGCGGTGGTGAGCGCTCTCTTCGACGAGGAGATCTGCGGGTTCGACCACATCCCGCAGGGCTACGGGTCGGAGCAGTTCCTCGAGGAGGGCCTGCTCCTCGTCGCGGCCCTGGCGAGCCACAACACCATTCCCCCCATGTTCCCTCTCACCGGCCAGCGCCTGATGGAGCCGCTGGCGCAGCTCCGGCACGTGGCCGCGATCGGACCGCTGGTCGCCGACGCCACCCGGGAGGGGCGGGTGTGGCGGGAGGTCCGCGGAGTCCCGCTGGCGCGCTACACGATGTCCCCGGCGGACGTCGCGCTGCTCAAGCGCGGGATGGAGCTGTCGATGCAGATGCTGATCGCCGCCGGAGCCCGCCGCCTCTATCCCGGGGTGATGGGCATCGGTGCGCTCACGCCGAATCAGCTGGACGCGTTCCGGAAGACCGAGCTCTCGGCGTCCGACTTCGTGCTCGCGAGCTACCACCCGCTCGGCACCTGTCAGATGGGGACGGATCCGCGGACCAGCGTGGTGGGCATGGACCACCAGGCGCACGACGTCCCGGGGCTGTTCGTGGTGGACGGCAGCGCGGTGCGCGGGCCGCTCGGCGTGAACCCGCAGCTGACGATCATGGCGGTGGCCGCGCGGGCGGCGGACCAGATCTCACCGCAGCTCGGGTGAGCGCCCTCTGCGGAAGAAGTCCCGCAGCCTCCGCATGCGCCGCCGCATGAGAGCCGGCAGCTTCCACACCCGGTCGAGCTTGCTGACCTGCGCGTCGGCCAGGACCTCGCCCAGCTCCAGCAGCCCGTCGTCGTAGGGCATCCAGTAGAGCTCCGGGTCCTTCCGCCGGTCGACCACCAGCGCCCGCGGGCGCACGAAGGTGGAGAGGGCCAGGGCGCTGTTCGCCACGCCGAACCCGGTGGCTCGCCTCCCGGACCAGGGAAGGCTGGGGATGGCCCCGGTGAAGGAGTGGTTGTTGACGCTCACCACGCCGTAGTCGAGCCGCTCCGCCAGGCGCTGTCCGCGCGCGACATCACCGGTCCAGATCGACGCGCCGAGGCCGTAGCGGAGCCGGTTCGCAGCGCGGATGGCCTCGTCCGGTCCCTCCACTCTCACCACCGCCAGCACCGGCCCGAAGGTCTCCTCCCGCACCACCGCCATGGACTCGGTGCAGTGGTCGAGCAGGGTGGGGGCGAACCCCAGGCCGTCGCCGAGGGGCGTGCCGCCGCACACCACGGTGGCCCCGTGCGCCCGCGCGTCCTCGACGTGCTGCCTGACGATCTCCAGCTGCCGCCGGTTGCCGAGGGGGGCGACGTCGGCTCTCGCACCGTGGTCCGGGCCCACCCGCAGCTGGAGCCAGACCTCGCGCAGCCGCGCCACGAGGTGATCGGCGATGCCGCGCTCGACGTAGACGATCTCGATCGCTCCGCAGGCCTGCCCGGCGTTGCACAGCGCCCAGTGGGTGATGCCGGCCACGGTCCGGTCGAGGTCGCAGTCGGCGAGGACGATGGCCGGGTCCTTCCCGCCCATCTCCGCGCTGCAGGGGATGCCGAGCTCGGCGCATCGCATCGCCACCCGGCGGCCGGTGTTGGTGGACCCGGTGAAGACGCAGGCGTCCGGGCGCGCGTCGAGCAGCGCCGCCCCCACTGCCCCGTCTCCCTGCGCCACCTGCACGACCCCCGCCGGAAGGTGCGCCGCCAGCCGCTCCGCGAACCAGCCGCTGGACCGCGGAGAGTGCTCGCTGGGCTTCAGCACGACGGCGTTGCCGGACATCAGCGCGGGGAACACCGAGCGGTACAGGCCCGCCACCGGAAAGTTCCAGGGCGCGATGATGGCGACGACTCCGCGCGGCATCGCCTCCACGAAGGCGCGCTTCCCCGGGAAACCGAGCGGGTTGAGGGGCACCTTTCGCCGGGCGAGCGCGGGCCGGAGCACCGCCGCCCACCCCTTCACCGCGTCGAGGGGCCCGAGCGCCTCGTTGAAGAGGCCCTCGGCGCGCACCTTGCCGATCTCCTCCTCGACCAGCGCCATCGCCTCCGCGCGCCGCTGGAGCATGTCCCTGGCCGCCGCCTTCAGGGCCGCGACCCGCTCGGCGAACGGGGTGTGTCCCCACGCCTCCTGGGCGTCCCGTGCCCGGGCCACCTTCGCGGCGAGTGGTTCCGGGGGTGCCGGAGGGGCCGCCTGGGACAGCGGTGGGTCGGGCGGCGCCATTGGAAACGGAGGAAATAACACCCGTTGCCAGAGCAGTCTCGGGGTGTTACGCAGCCGCCTGACTCGATTCATGAAAGTTCGTCGCGGCGGAGGGGTCATCGGCCCGCTGGCCTGGACGGCGGCTGCGGCACGGGTCATGGCCTGGAACCGCGTCGCCGGCGACCGGAACCGCCTCCGGGAAGTCCAGCTGCAAGCACTGAGAGAGAACTGTCGGGCGGCGGCCCGGACGGAGTTCGGCCGCGCCCACGGGCTCGCCCAGGTGGCCAGCGACGGGGACTTCCGGGAGCGCGTCCCGCTCCGCACCTACGCGGACTTCGAGCCTTACCTTCAGCGGATGCGGCAGGGTGCGCCCGACGTCCTCTGGCCGGGGCTGATTCGCTTCTACGGACAGTCCTCGGGGAGCTCTCAGACCCTGGCCCAGCACAAGTTCCTCCCCATCTCGGACCAGCAGATCCGGTGGCAGCAGAAGGCGGCCTTCGACGTCGTCTCCCGGTACGTCACCCACGCCGGCCACGCCCGCTTCCTGGGGGGCTACAGCCTGGGCCTGTTCCCGCCATCCACCCTCAAGGCGGACGGTCCGGTCAGCAACACCAACAATCCCGGACTGATGCAACGGCACGTTCCGTGGCCCATCCGCGATAGTGTGCT
>DASXGF010000369.1:0-1870 GCA_036489275.1 Myxococcaceae bacterium
CGCCCCTTCCCACCTGAGACGAGAGAGCGCGTGCGCCCCTGTCCCGTCAGCGAGGCACCGGTCACCGGCTGGCAGTGCGAGGTCTGCGGAAAGCAGGTCGGTCCGTCCCCAGCGACCGCGAACCTGTCTGCTCCGCTCGAGGGCCTCGAGGCGACGCAGCTGCCGTCCGAGGTGCTCGGGCTGGCCATCGAGCCGCCGCCCGGACTGGAGCCGACGGCGACGGAGGCGGTGCCCGAGATTCCCGGGGAGCCGCTGGTGGGCTGGGAGATGACGCACGCCGCGGGCGGGCCAGACGTGGGCGCGGGCGGGCTCGCCGACATGGACAGCGGTCGAGCTGCGCCCGAGGGACCGCCCGCGGTCGCACCGACCGTGGTGACCTGCCGCTATTGCCGGAACGTGCAGTCCACGGGGGTGTTCTGCGACCGGTGCGGGATGCGGCTGCCGTGGGCGAGGCCGGCCCAGGTCGCAGCGCCGGCACAAGACTCGACCGAGCTCCGGGTCTGCACTCGCTGCGGGGAGCGAAGCCCGGCGTCGATGGAGCGATGCGGCGCCTGCGGGGCGCTGCTCGCGACCGAGGCCTGAGCGCTCCGACGTGGGGTCTCCGCCGGTGCGCTCGCCGTGACGCGAGTCGCGTTCGTGGCTCGACGGACCGGGGCCGGCTGCCGTAGGGTCCGCCCCGTCTTGCAGACCGAATCCTCGACCGAGCTGTCCCCCGAGATGGCCCGCGCGCGGCTGCCCGAGCTGCAGCGCCTGCTGGCAGTCCGTCAGAGCACCACCCACTTCGCCCGGGCGGGGGTAGCGCTGGTGGCGTGCGCAATCTTCACCGGGGCTTCGGCGAAGCTGTTCTGGGACTCGATCCGCTTCCCGATCCTCGGGGCGGTTTCGATGGTCATCGCCATCGGGTTGGTGGTGTACGCGTGGGTCCAGTACAGGCGCGGACGGGTCCACCACCGCCGCGAGATGGAGCTGTTCGCCTCGCTGCAGGCGGTGCACCGGGCGCTCCACCTGGACGACCCGGGGGCGCTGCTTCCCCGATGAGCGCCGGGCCGGGCCGGTTCATCGTCCTCGAGGGCATCGACGGCTCGGGGACGACCACGCAGGCGGCGCGGCTGGCGGCGGCGCTGCGCGAGGCGGGGCATGCGGTGGTGAGCACCCGCGAGCCCTCGGACGGACCGATCGGGGTGCTGATCCGGCAGGCGCTGACCCGCCGGCTGGCCGGGCTGTCGGACCGTATGCTGGCGCTGCTCTTCGCCGCGGACCGGCTGGACCATCTGGCGTCGGTGGTGGAGCCCGCCCTGGCCGAGGGGAAGGTGGTGGTCTCCGACCGCTACGTGCTGTCGTCCCTCGCGTACCAGGGGATGCGGCTGCCGCTCGCCTGGGTGGAGACGCTGAACGCCGCGGCGCGTCCGGCCGATCTCACGCTGTTCCTCGAGGTCGACCCGCGCACGGCGGCCCGGCGACGCAGTGGTCGGGGTGGGACCGAGGAGCTGTTCGATGCCGACGAGGTCCAGCGGGCGGTGGCCCGGGCCTATGGGCGGGTGGCGCGAAAGCACGCCCGGCCGCAGCGTGTCGTGCGGGTGAACGGGCGCGGCGCGGCGGACGAGGTGGCCGGAGAGATCCTCTCGCGGGTGCGGGCAATGCTGCCGCGGCGCCGGCGGAAGTAGAGTGGCCAGCCCGATGGCACGGACGGGCGCGGCGGCGATCATCATCGGCAACGAGGTCCTCTCGGCGAAGGTCGAGGACGTGAACGGCCCGCACCTCGTGCGCCGGATGCGCGAGCACGGGCTTCCGCTCCGGGCGATCTTCGTGGTGCCGGACGAGGTGGAAGCGATCGTGGGTGCGGTGGTGAGCGCCCGGGCGGTCGCGCGGT
>DASXGF010000384.1:0-7493 GCA_036489275.1 Myxococcaceae bacterium
TCCTGGGCGCGATCGGCGGGCTCGGTGCCGAACCCGGGAAGCAGGGTCACCTCGCCCAGGCCGGCGCCGAAGCGCAGCCAGAATCCCTCGACGCCCACGCGCATCCCGGCCCCGGTCCTGATCGAGGACCGGAACCGGAGAGTCCGCGGGCGGACGAGGAGCTCGGTGGTCACGCGCGTCCCAGCCAGGCGCCTGCGGCGAGGAGAAGGCCGAATGCCGCCTGGAAGCGGGCGGTGGTCCCCAGCGCGGGGTTGAGCGCCGCGCCGGTCGTCCCCAGCACCCGGGACAGCGGTGGCCAGGCCAGCGGCGCCGCGAGGAGCGCGAGCAGCACCGGCCAGCGAGCCCAGCCGGCCGCCAGCATCAGCACCGGCATGAACAGGGCGAGAACCAGGAGGGCGACGTACTCCGTCCGCCCAAAGCCGCGCCCCAGGCGCACCACCAGGGTGCGCTTTCCCGCCCGCGCGTCGGTGTCCATGTCGCGGAGGTTGTTGACCACCAGGATCATCGTCCCGGTGGCGCCAACGGCCACCGCCGCCGGCCAGACCGCGGGAACGAGGTGCAGCGCCTGGGCGTAGAACGTGCCCGGCACCGCGACCAGGCCGAAGAACACCATCACGAAGAGGTCACCGAGGCCGTGGTAACCGAGCGGGTACGGTCCTCCGGTGTAGGCCCAGCCGGCGAGCACCGAGGCGAGGCCGATGGCCACGAAAGCCCAGCCACCGCGCGCCACCAGCGACACGCCGACCAGCACGGCGAGCGCGAAGCAGCCGGCGCCCGCGGCGAGCACCGTCTGCGGAGCGATGAGCCCGCTCTGCGTCACCCGGGTGGGGCCCACGCGCTCGTGGGTGTCCGCGCCCTTCCGGAAGTCGTAGTAGTCGTTGGTGAGGTTGGTGCCGATCTGGATCAGCATCGCGCCGGCCAGCGCGGCAAGCGCCGGCCACAGCACTGCCATCCCCTGTCCCAGGGCAAGACCCGTCCCGACCACCACCGGCACCACGGCGGCGGTGAGCGTCTTCGGCCTGGCCGCGAGGAGCCAGGTCCGGAGCGACGGGGTGGCGACGGGGGCGGCGGCGGTCACGGGCGGCGGGGGAACTTCTTGAAGTCGGGCTTGCGCCGCTCGACGTACGCGTTCCGGCCTTCCTGGGCCTCGGCGGACATGTAGTAGAGCAGCGTCGCGTTGCCGGCGAGCTCCTGGATGCCGGCCTGGCCGTCGAGGTCGGCGTTGAAGCCGGACTTGAGCAGCCGGAGCGCGAGCGGGCTGAGCTGGAGCATCTCCTGGCACCACTTGAGGGTCTCAGCCTCCAGCTCGGCGAGCGGCACCACCGTGTTCACCAGGCCCATCTGGAGCGCCTGCTGCGCGTCGTACTGACGGCAGAGGAACCAGATCTCCCGGGCCTTCTTCTGGCCGATGATGGAGGCGAGGTAGCTCGCGCCGAACCCGCCGTCGAAGCTCCCCACTCGCGGGCCGGTCTGGCCGAAGCGGGCGTTGTCCGCGGCGATGGTCAGGTCGCAGACCACGTGCAGGACGTGTCCGCCGCCGATGGCGTAGCCGGCGACCATCGCCACCACCGGCTTGGGCAGCGAACGGATCTGCTTCTGGAGATCGAGGACGTTGAGCCGGGGGACGCCGTCATTCCCGACGTAGCCCTCGCTGCCCCGGATGCGCTGGTCACCACCCGAGCAGAAGGCCTGGTCCCCGGCGCCGGTGAGGATGACGACGCCGACCGAGGGATCCTCGCGGGCGTCGTTGAACGCGGAGCTCATCTCGAACAGCGTCTGGGGCCGGAAGGCGTTCCGGACCTCGGGGCGGTTGATCGTGATCTTCGCAATGCCGTCCCACTTCTCGTAGACGATGTCCTGATCGTCCCGGACCTTCTTCCACTCTGGTTTCATCCCTGGTTGCTCCCGAGCTCGCTGTCCACGAGCGGCCGTTCGATCCACGGAGCCGAGAGGAAGGAGGTGACCTCGCGGGCCCACTCCTCCGGCGACTCCAGATGTGGCGCGTGCCCCGCGCCGGGGAAGACGTGGCCCCACACCAGGGGCATCTCCGCCGCCATCGCCCGCGCGATGCCGGTGAACTTCTCGTCACGGCCGCCGGTGAGAAGCAGCGTCGGCGCACGCACGGTCCACAGCTGCGCCCAGTAGCTGGGCTGGGCACCGAGGGAGAGAATGCGCAGCGAGCTGGCCAGGGCCTCCGGGCGGTGGGAGAGCCTGCGATCGCGCAGCCTCACGCGCACGTCCACCGGAAGGCTGCGGAGTCCGTCGAAGAGGGACAGCGCCTCCCACCGGCGGACGAAGGCCTCCAGCCCATCCCGCTCGATGACCTCGGCCAGCGCCGCGTCCTCACGACGGCGCTCGCAGCGGTCACGCCGCCGCCGGAGCCCCGGATTGCCGGACTCGAGCACCAGGCGTCCGACCCGTTCCGGCGCGCGCACGCAGAGCCCCAGGGCCACGCGGGCGCCCAGCGAGTAGCCGGCCACGTCCACCCGCTCCAGCCCATGCGAGTCGAGGAGCGCCACCAGCTGGTCCACGGTCCCCTTGAACGTGGTGTCCGGAGTGATCGGGCTGTCTCCGTGCCCGGGGAGGTCCGGGGCGAGGACGCGGTAGCGCGCGCCGAGCAGCGGCCGCAAATGGCTCCAGGCGTCGCGGTTGCCGGTGAACCCATGAATCAGGAGGAGAGGCGCGCCCTCCCCCCAGATGGTGTGGGCGAGCAGGCTCATGGGCTGCCCTCCTCGAGCGCGCGGGCCACGGCCGCTCCGAGCGCCTGGTGAACCTCGACGTTGGTCGCGCGGTCGACGACCCGCGCCTCCACGATGCGGAGCCCCGGCCGGCCGGCGTCCTCGAGCGCGGCGGCGAGCTCGCCAGGCGTCTCGGCCCGGGCGAAGCGCGCGTCACCGAGCGCCGCGGCGGCGGAGAGGTCGGTGCCGTGCGGGGTGCCGAACAGCGCCTCGAAGCGAAGCGTGCTCCCTGCAATGGGAAGGAAGGAGAAGATGCCGCCGCCGTCGTTGTTCACGACCACGACGGTGAGCGCCAGTCCGGCGCGGCGAGCGTGCACGAGGGCGCCGAGGTCGTGGAGGAAGGCCAGGTCTCCCACCAGCGCCACCGTGGGGGCGCCGGAGGCCGCGGCGACGCCGAGCGCGGTGCTGAGGTTGCCGTCGATGCCGTTGAGCCCGCGGTTGGACAGCACGCGCACCGCTCCGGGAGGCGGGGGAGCGAACGCGTCCACGTCGCGGATGGGCATGCTGCTCCCGAGGACGAAGCGTGCTCCGGCGGGCAGCGCGGAGGCGACCGCCCGGGCGACTCCGGGTTCGGTCAGCCGGTGCTCGGAGCCCAGGGCCGTGGCGAGGGCCGTCGCGGCGCGGGCGTCGGCCCGGAGGAACCCGTCCGACCAGGCCGCGCGCCTCGGGGCCGTCGCGGCGGTGAGCGCCTCGCAGATCGCGACCGCGTCACCCTCCAGCACCAGCGCGGCGCGGTGCTGCGGATCCACCGGCTCGGTGCCCTCGGAGACGAGCACCACCTCGGCGCCGGAGCCGTCGAGCCAGTTGCCGATTCGCCGCGAGCACAGGCCCCCTCCGAGGCGAACCACGAGGTCCGGTCGGGCCGAGAGCGCCCAGCCCTCGCTCCGGAGGAGGAGGTCGAGATGTGACACGGCCGGCTGTCCCGGCGCCCAGCGGACGTTGCTCGCTGCCTCCGCCAGCACCGGGTAGCCGTACGAGGCGGCCAAGGCGCGCACGGCAGTGCCAAGGCCGTCGGCGCGCGGGCGAGGTCCGACGACGATGACGCCCCGCTCGGCGGCGGCGAGGCGGCGGCGGACGGCGTCGAGCTCGGCCGGGGGAGGCAGGGCCGCAGGGGCGATGGTCCGGAGAAATGGCGCGCCTGGACGGCCCTCCAGCGCCTCGGCATCGAGACCGGGCGGCGTCGGCGCGTCGTCCCGCGGAGCGAGCGGCTCGCGGAACGGCACGTCGAGGTGCACCGGCCCCGGCGGGCGCCCCGTCGCGGCGGACACGGCCCGGGAGACGACCGCGCGGAGGTAACGGAATGCGCCCGAGCTGGCCTCGGGGACGGGGAGGCTCGCCGAGGTCCGGACGAAGCGCCCGAAGAGCCCGTCCTGCGGCATGGTCTGCGGCGCGGCGAAGCCGTGCAGCTCCCACGGTCGGTCGGCGGTGAGGGCGACCAGCGGGACGCTCGCGGCCCACGCCTCGACCAGGGCGGGAGAGAGGTTCGCGCCCGCGCTGCCGGAGGTGACGAGCACTGCGGTGGGCCGCCCCGACTCGAGCGCGAGCCCAAGGGCGAAGAAACCCGCGACCCGCTCGTCGAGCACCACCCAGGTGCGGACGTCCGCGCCGGCCTCGGCGGCGGCCAGAGCCAGCGGTGCGCTGCGCGAACCTGGACAGACGACGACGTCACGCACCCCACCCCGCTCCAGCTCCTGGACGATGGCCCGGGCCCAGAGCGTGTTGAGGGTGGGCACGGTCAGCCCTCCATCCCGAACGCGCGAAGCATGAAGCGCGCCTTCACCGCGGTCTCCTGCCACTCGCCCTCGGCGGTCGAGCCCGGCACGCAGCCGGCGCCGGAGAAGAGACGAGCAGCGTTGCCCCGCACGAGCGCGCAGCGGAGCGCGACCCTGAGATCCGCGCGGTCGGAGCCGAGCCAGCCGATGGCACCGGTGTACCAGCCACGGGCCAGCCGCTCGTGGGTGCGGAGGAAGGCAAGCGCCTCGTCGCGCGGCGTCCCGCCCACGGCGGCGGTCGGGTGCAGGGCACGCACGACGTCCGCCGGAGTGACGCCGGACCGGAGGCGCGCGCGCACCGGAGTCCGGAGGTGCGAGACGTAGCCGAGGGCGAGCGGCTCGGGAGCCGCGCCGATCTCCACCTCGGCAGAGAGGGGGAGGAGCGCCGTGCGGATGCTCTCGACGACGGCGGCGTGCTCGCGGGCCTCCTTGCGGCCGCCGGTGAGCCGGTCGAGCTCACCGGGTGCGGCGCTGCTGGCCAGGGCCTGGGTCTCCAGCCGTCCGCCCTCGAGGACGAAGAGGCGCTCGGGGCTCGCCCCGAGGAGGGTGGTGCCGTCCTCGGCGCGGAGCTCATAGGCCACGGCCGGTCCGGCGATGCCGCGCATGCGGGCGCGGACGGCGGGAACGTCGAGCGGCGCGTCCGCCTCGATCTCGAGCGCGCGGGCGAGCACGACCTTGCGGAGGTGTCCGGACTCGAACGCCGCGAGAGACCGCGAGACGAGCGTTTCCCACGCGGACCGGTCCTGAGGCCGGAGGTGGGGCGACCGCGAGGAGGGGTGCGTGTCGGCACGCTCGACGAGGCGCGCCCTCCCCTGCTCGAGGGCGATGCGGGCGCGGTCGTGCGCGGACCCGGGCCCGTCCTCGTCGACGCGGGCGAAGGCGATCAGCTGGGCGGTGCGCCCGTCGGTGCCGAGCAGCAGGCGTGGGACGAGGGCCCAGGCGGGCGGGAAGGCCTCCCACCACCGATCGAGCGGGGCAGTGGAATCGAAGACGAAACCGCCGAACCAAGGCGCCGGGGGGCGCACCGTCGCTCCCTCGATCTCGACCTCGGAGCGAGCGACCGCGTCGAGGAGATCTCCGGGACCGGTGGCGCGGATCGCAGCGGACACTCCGGTGCCGGCCCAGCTCCACCCACCGTCGGACCAGGAGAGCGTCCACGGCTCGGGCAGCAGTGCGGTGACAGGAACGGGGGCCGCGATGCCCAGGACCTGCACGCGACCACGAGTGATTCCTTGCATGAGGTGTCGCATCGAATGCTGGACGCGGATGCAGTTGAGGTTCTACGTCCGGCGGGCTATCCCTGCACGCGGAAGTTCAAGGAGCCTTGAACGCCTTGAATTCCATATCTCGATGAGACCCACAAGCCCTGCCGCTGATCCCTCGGTCCCGGCACGCGTCCTCCGGTCCGCCCGGCCCTCCGGCACGCGGGTCGCCGTGGGGCCGGTGGAGATCGGCGGACCGGGGTTCGTGGTGGCCGCCGGGCCCTGCGCGGTGGAGAGCGCGGCGCAGACCGAGGCCGCGGCGGAGGTGGTGGCGGCGGCTGGGGCGCATCTGCTGCGAGGCGGTGTCTTCAAGCCCCGGACCAGCCCCTACGCGTTCCAGGGGCTCGGGGAGGCGGGGCTGTCGATCCTCGGCCGCTCGGGCGCTCGGCACGGCCTCCCGGTCGTCGCCGAGATCCTCGAGCCGTCGCAGCTCCCGTCGATGATCGAGCGCGTGGACCTGCTCCAGGTCGGCGCGCGGAACATGCAGAACTTTCCGCTGCTGCGAGCGCTGGGCAAGGTGCGGCGGCCGGTCCTCTTGAAGCGGGGCTTCGCGGCGACGGTGGACGAGTGGCTCCTCGCCGCCGAGTACGTGCTCGACGGTGGCAACACCCAGGTCATCCTCTGCGAGCGCGGCATCCGGACGTTCGAGACCGCGACCCGGAACACGCTGGACCTCGCCTCGGTCGCCCTGGTGAAGCAGCGGAGCCATCTCCCCGTTCTGGTCGACCCCTCGCACGCGACCGGGCTGCGCGAGCTGGTCATCCCGATGGCCCTGGCCGCGGCGGCGGCGGGCGCGGACGGTCTCCTGGTCGAGGTGCACACGCGGCCGGACGAGGCGCTCTGTGACGGCCGCCAGGCGCTGACCCCCGAGCTGTTCTCCGAGCTCATGGAACGGCTCCCGGCGGTGCTCCAGGCGGTGGGGCGGCCACTGCACCATCGGCTCTCCCCGGCGGTCCGGGCCGTCTCGCCATGAGCGAGCAGGTCCGGGACATGTTCTCGTCCATCGCGACGAGGTACGACGTCACCAACGTCGTCCTCAGCTTCGGCGTGGACCGGTGGTGGCGCCACGTGACGGTGCGGACGGCGCGGACCGGCCCGGGGATGCGGGTGCTGGACTGCGCGACGGGCACCGGAGACCTCGCGCTTGCCTTCCGGCGCACGGGCGCGGAGGTGGTGGGGACCGACTTCTGCGCCCCGATGCTCGAGCCGGCGCGGGAGAAGGCGCGGGCGGCCGGCCTCGACGTCACCTTCGAGGTGGCGGACGCGATGGCCCTCCCCTACCCCGATGGCAGCTTCGACGTCTCGTCCATCTCCTTCGGCATCCGCAACGTGGACGACCCGGTGCGCTGTCTGCGCGAGATGGCGCGGGTGGTGAAGCCTGGCGGACAGGTGCTGGTGCTCGAGTTCGGCCAGCCGCGCGGGGCGTGGGGGGCGCTGTACCGCCTCTACTCGCGGGTCGTGATGCCTACCGTGGGCGGGCTGCTCACCGGCAACCGCGCTGCATACCGGTACCTGCCTCGGACGGCGGCGGCCTTCCCCGCCGGGGACCGGTTCCTCGGGCTGATGGACGAGGCAGGCGGCTTCCGCGAGCGGTCGGCCCGGGCATTCACCGGGGGCATCACCTGGTTGTACCGGGGCGTGGTGGCCGGCTGATTCCGCGTGCTTGCGTCGTCTGTCGACGCTGGGTCCCCCATTTTTGGCGAAGGGTGATCCGTCCGGAT
>DASXGF010000398.1:0-14279 GCA_036489275.1 Myxococcaceae bacterium
GCCTGGCAGTAAATCGAACTTCTTTGTCACTCCTGCCAATGTCAACGGCCGTAGGAGGTGCGCCCGGAGGTGGCACCATGGTGAAGCAGAACGTGCAGTGGTGGTCGAGCCGGCTCGGGGCCGTGCTCGTCGGAGCTCTCGCAGTGCTCCTGCTGGTGGGGCGCGTCGAGGCCGCGTCGATCGCCCCCGACTCGGACTCCGAGGAAGTGCGAGGGCACAATCCGAACGCATCGCTGTTCCCGGTCCAGTCGCACCCTTTCGGTTTCGCGATGGACACGTGGGCGGAGAACTGGTGGCGGTGGGAGCTGTCGATTCCGTCCGCCGAGAATCCGCTCTTCAACACGGACTTCGATTGCAGCACCGCGCAGGCGGGACCGGTGTTCTTCATTCCGCCCGTCGCGGTCGGCAGCAAGAACCTGGTCCGCAACTGCACCGTCGAGCACGGCAAGGCGCTCGCCTTCAGCCTGTCGACGGTCCTGAACGACTATCCGTGCCCTGACCCGACATTCCAGCCCGCTCCCGGCCAGAGCCTGTTCGACTTCCTGCTCACGGGCGCCATGGCCGGGAACGCGGACATCGCCGAGATCGACGTCACGCTCGATGGCGTGCCGCTGAACGACATCCTCTCCTACCACGTCGACTCGAGGGACCTCTTCTTCTTCAAGGGAGACCTGAGCCTGCAGCCCACCCTGGACTCCTGCATCACCGGAGGGTTCCAGCCGGCCGCGGTCGACGCGTTCTTCATCCTCTTCAAGCCGCTCCGTCCGGGCCACCACACGATCACCCGGAAGGTCGTCACGACGAAGGGGCTCGTCACCGGGCCGACCACGACGGAGATCGAGGTCCTTCCCGAGCACCACCACTGAGTCCGCCCCCGCGTCAGCGGGACTCGGTGCGCGAAGGGCTGGAGGTCGCTCCGGGGTCCCGGGAGAACATCATCCGGTAGGCTCCCGGGGTGACCCCCAGCGCACGCTGGAAGGCCCGAGACATCCGCGGCGTCGATCCGAAGCCGGATCGCGCCGCGATGACCTTCGTGCCGAGCTGGGTGGTCGTCAGCAGCGCGCGCGCGTGCTCCACCCGGAGCTTCTCCACGAGCTTGGCCGGGGTGAGGTCGAGCGCCTCCAGGCAGCTGCGATGGAACGTGCGCACCGACATGCCGGCCCGGTGCGCCACCGTGGCGACGTCGAGCGGCGACCGGAGATTCGCCCGCATCCAGGCGATGACCTGGCCGAGAGGATCGGATGCGAGATTTTGCGCCACGAGCTCCTCGCTGAACTGCGACTGGAATCCCGGGCGGCGGAGGAACAGGACGAGGTGAGCGGCGACCGCGTCGGCCACCTTCCGGCCGTGGTCCTCCTCGACCATCGCCAGCGACATGTCGATGCCGGTGCTGACGCCGGCGGCGGTCCAGGTGCGGCCGTCGCGAACGAAGATCGCCTCGCGGTCCACCTGGACCTTCGGATGGAGACGGGCGAGGCGCTCGCACGAGTACCAGTGCGTCGCGGCCCGCTTCCCGTCGAGGATTCCCGCGCTCGCCAGGACGAACGCCCCGTCGCACACCGAGGCCATCCGGCTCACGGTGCGCGAGGCGCGGGTGAGCCAGCCGAGGAGCGCGCGATCCTTCGACGCGGTGTCCGTCGCCTCGTCCTCGCCTCCGGCAACGATCACGATGTCGTTCACCTGGGGGCGGATGCAGGTCAGGTCGGCGGCGGCCACCGAGATCCCCGAGGTCAGCTTCACCGCGCCGCCTCCGACGGCGCTGACCACGATCTCGTAGACCGGAGATCCGAGCCGCCTGACGGCCTCGGCGAACACCTCGGCGGGACCGAAGAGATCGAGCCCGTCGGCGTCCTTGTAGCCCACCAGCAAGACGCGCCTGCGCACGGTCCCAGAGTAGAACGCCCCACCCGGGGTTTCCATGACGACGCCCCGGGCGTACGGTGGCCGGCATGGCGTCGGTGCGGCTCGTCCTTCACGGGAAGCAGGCGCAGAACCCCGCGGTCCGGGCGGCCGTGGCCGCGGAGCGGGCCTCGGGTCACCGCATCGAGGTCCGTGTCACCTGGGAGGGCGGCGACGGCGCGCGACTGGCGGAGGAGGCGAGCCGTCTGGGCTTCGAGCGCGTCGCCGCAGGGGGAGGCGACGGGACGATCAACGAGGTGGCCACCGGGCTCCTCGCCGCGCGGAGCGCCGACGGGCGCGGGCCCGCGCTGGCGGTCGTGCCGCTCGGCACGGCGAACGACTTCGCCCATGCCTGCCACATCCCGCTCGATCCGGCGGGCGCGTTGCGGCTTGCGGCGACCGCGCGGCCGCGGCGAATCGACGTGGGGCGCGTCTCTGGCCGGCCGTTCATCAACATGGCCACCGGCGGCTTCGGAGCGAAGATCACGGTCGAGACTCGCCCGGAGCTGAAGAAGGCGCTGAAGGGCGCGGCCTATCTGGTCACCGGATTGACCCACCTCGAGGAGCTTCGCCCGGTGAAGGCGCGGTTCACCGGCCCGGACTTCTCGTGGAGCGGGGAGCTGCTGGTGCTCGCGGTGGGAAACGGTCGCCAGGCGGGCGGTGGGCACGTGCTGTCCCCGGACGCGAAGCTCGACGACGGGCTGCTCGACCTCGGCATCCTGCCGGACGTCCCGCAGGGAGAGCGCGGGAAGGCGCTCCGGGAGCTCCTCAGAGACGGGAAGACGGCGCTGTGGCGCCACGCGGTCACCCGCCGCCTTCCCTGGGTCGAGCTGGAAGCCGACGAGCCGGTCCAGGTCAACCTCGATGGCGAGCCGATCTCCGGGAAGACCCTCCGCTTCGAGATCCTTCCCGGGGCGCTCGAGGCGTGCCTTCCCGAGGACGCACCGGTCGTCGGAAGGGGCTGAGCCCCCGTCGCAGCGCGTGCGCGTGCCTCCCACCGACAAGGCGTTTGCTCCGGAAGGCGCCTGGAAACGAATGTCGAGGTCCTGGATACGCCCGGAGGAGGCGCTCTGGCCCCGCTGGATCTGGCTTCGCGCGCTGGGGCTGATCTTCCTCTCGGCATTCTACTCGCTCGCCTTTCAGATCACCGGCCTCCTCGGTCCCCGTGGAATCCTGCCCGCAGGGGCCTATCTGGCGCAGCTCCACGAGGCGTTCGGCATGCCGAGGGCGCTCTGGTATGCGCCGACGCTGTTCTGGATCTCCTCCTCGGATGGAGCCCTCCTCGCGGTGACGTTCCTCGGGGCCGCCGCCTCGGTGCTCCTGGTGCTCAACCTGGCACCCCGCATCTCCATCGCCGTGGCCCTGGTCTGCTTCCTCTCGTTCATCGGGAGCGCGGAGGACTTCGCGAGTTACCAGTCCGACGGGATGCTGCTGGAGGCGGCGTTCATCTCCCTCTTCGTCGCGCCCCGGGGCCCGCGTCCGCGCCTCGGTGCCGCGGACCCATCCTCCCGGCTCGCGACCTTCTTGCTGGTCTGGGAGTGGTTCCGCATCTACTTCGAGTCCGGGGTGGTGAAGATTCTCTCCGGGGACGCGCAGTGGAGCTCGTTCACTGCGATGGACCACTACTACGAGAACGGACCGCTCCCCACGTGGCTCGGCTGGCACATCCAGCAGCAGCTCCCGCACGGCTTCCACGCGTTCACCGTCGGGCTCATCTTCCTGTTCGAGCTGGGGATCGTCTGGTTCGCCTTCATGCCGAGGCGCTTCCGGCTGATCGCCTTCTGCCTCGCGACCTCGTTCCAGGTGGCGATCATCCTCACTGCGAACTACGCCTTCCTGAACTACATCGTGCTCAGCCTGGGCGTGCTGTTGGCGGACGACCGTTTTCTCCGTCTGCCGGCTCCGGTGGCGCAACCGGTGAGGTCCTCGTGGCCGGCCCGCATCGTCCTGGGATGGATCTTCTACGCCACTGTCGTGCTCATGCCCGGCATCTCGAGGCTCCTGCCGCGGCCGCTGCTCTGGCCGGCCATCGCCCTGGAGCCTTTCCGGATCGCGAACCGCTACGGGCTCTTCGCGGTGATGACGTCCGAGCGCCACGAGATCGAGTTCCAGGGCTCACAGGACGGGGTGAGCTGGACACCGTATCCGTTCCGCTACAAGCCCCAGGACCCCATGCGGCCGCCCGGCATCTACGCTCCGTACCAGCCGCGGTTCGAGTGGAACCTCTGGTTCGCCTCGCTGGGGGAGTGGCGCGGATACCCCTGGGTGCTGAGCACCGAGGTGCGCCTTCTCGAGGGCTCGCCGGAGGTCCTCCGGCTCTTCGCCGCCAACCCGTTCCCCGGCGCTCCACCGACCTGGGTGCGCGCGGTCAGGTGGCAGTACTGGTTCACGACACCGGAGGAGAAGCGTGCCACCGGCGCCTACTGGAGGCGCGTGGAGGTCGGCCTCTACGCTCCCGAGCTGCACAAGGGCGGCGAGCGCATCGAGGCGGTTCGCCCGTTTCCCTGACGGCGATGGCACCGGTGCTCGACATCCTCTGGCAGCGGTTGCGCACCCAGCGCCTCGTCGGAACGCCGTTCGCGAAGGCGGAGGACGTCGTCGACTGGCTCGTCGCGGTGCAGTCCCAGGACTACGCCGGCGCGAAGTGGGCCATCGCGCAGCGGACCGCCGGGGCGACCGAGTCGCAGCTCGACCGGGCCTTCGACGCCGGAGCCATCCTCCGCACCCACGTGATGCGCCCCACCTGGCACTTCGTCAGGCCGACCGACATCCGCTGGCTGCTCGCCCTCACCGCGCCTCGGGTCCGCGCGATCCTGGCCCGAGATGATGGAGCGCTGGAGCTGGGCCTCTCCGTGCGCGCCCGGTGCGCCCGCCTCCTCGAGAAGGCGCTCTGCGATGGGAAGAGCCTCACCCGCGCCGAGATCAGCGCGCTCCTCGGCGGCGAGGGGATTCCCTGCCAGGGACGGCGCCTCGCGCACCTCCTGGCCCACCTCGAGCTCGACGCCTTGATCTGCAGCGGACCGCGGCGGGGCAGGCAGTTCACCTACGCGCTCCTCGAGGAACGCGCGGCGACGGCGAAGGCACTCGCGCAGGAGGAGGCGCTGGCCCTTCTCGTCCGGCGATTCTTCACCAGCCACGGTCCGGCGACCGTTCGAGATTGCGCCTGGTGGTCCGGCCTCCGGATGGCGGACGTGAAGCTGGGAATCGAGGCGGCGCGGCCCCGGCTGGAGCAGATCGCCGTCGACGGCACGACCTGCTGGTTCGCGGAGTGGTCGGAGGGACGTTCCCGGTCGCCGGTGGCGCATCTGCTGCCGAACTACGACGAGTACCTGATCGCCTACGTGGACAGGGGTGCGCTCGTGGACCCGAGCCTGGGACCGCGGTCCGATCCGAAGCTGATCTTCTCGAACGTCGTGATGGTCGACGGACGCGCCGTCGGTACCTGGCGGCGCGGGGCGGAGAAGGGCGCCACCCGGGTGCAGACGCGCCTTCGTCGAACGCTCGACAGGAGTCGCCAGGCGGCAGTCCACACCGCGGCACTGCGTTACGAACGATTCCTGAACTTGCCGGGGCGATGATGCAGAGAGTCGTGATGGCGGTCGTCACCTTCGCGGCCATCTCGCTGTCCGTCGGTCTCGCCGTCCTCGGCTGGGGCGGCTTCCCGGCGTTCTTCGCGAATCCGGCGCGGATCGCGCTGGTCATCGTCACCTTCGCCCTGACTACCAGGTGATTCGAAACCCCAGCTATCTCGGGCTACTGGTCAACGCCCTGGGCTCGGCGCTGGCGTTCCGCTCCGTCGTGGGCGTGCTCCTTACCGCCGCGATGCTCGTCCCGCTCATCGCGCGGATGAATTCGGAGGAAGCCCTGCTCGGCGTGCGGTTCGGCGCCGAGTACGACGCCTACCGACGGCGCACCTGGCGGTTGCTCCCCGGCCTTTACTGATGCCCGACAAAGGCGTGCGCGCGGAGCCCGGCTCGTTATGCGGTCGCTGCCAGCCGCGCGCGCTCGAGCTGTGCTGGCAACGCGAACTGCTCGTCGTGTCTTTGAGAACGGGAAACGTCCGCCGTGTCTTCTTCGCTCCGGGACCGGCTCACCGAGGGGAATCGTCGATGCGCCGTCGCCAGACCGTCACCGTCCACCTGCTCCTTTCCGTTCTCGGCGGCGCCCTGCTGGGCGCATGTGGTGGGTCCACCGAGGGCGGCCGGGCCGCTCCACCGGCGCCCCCCGGGGACCCCGCTCCTGTTGCGCCTTCCATCAGCCGTTTTGCTGCCACCGATGACTCCGTCTTCGTCGGAGACCATACCCAGCTGACCGCGGTGTTCTCGGGCGAGAGCGCGGAGATCGACGGACTCGGACCGGTGGCGAGCGGAACACCGATCGACACTCCGGTTCTCGCCGCCACGCGGACCTTCACCTTGACCGTCCACCTCTCCGGCCAGACCGTCCAGGCGACGGTCACCGTCGTCGCGCGCTACCGGGATCGGGTCCGGCAGCTCGCGGACGCCGCGGTGGCCCGGAAGGACCACGTCGCGGTCGCCCTGCCCGATGGGAGCGCGCTGGTGATGGGCGGGAACACCTCCGAATCAATCAACGTACCCGACGCGAACAGCTCCTCCCGCTTCGACCCGGCGAGCGAGGCGTTCGCGGGTGGCCCGGACCTGGCGTTCTCCGCGGCGGTCGACACCGGCTTTACCAACGTCTTTCCCCTGCGGACGGGGTTCCTTCTCGCCGGCGGGGTCATCAACGCCGGAGTCGGGCTCGATGCTCCGGGCACGGTGCTGAGCCAGACGTTCGATCCGGCGATGCAGAAGTTCACTCGCGCCGGCGACATGAAGGTCCGACACCTGGGCACGGGAAACGGCGCGCTCCTCGCCGACGGTCGCGTGTTGCTCACCGGTGGTGGGCTTCCGGGGATCGCGGAGACCGAGATCTACGACCCCGCGTCGCGAACCTGGACGACGGCCTCACCGATGGGGACCGAGCGGCGGCTCCACACGGTGACCCTGCTCCGCGACGGTCGTGTCCTGATCGCCGGCGGCTTCGTGTGCTGCGTCGTGGAAGGCCAGACCGTCAGCGAGACGGCGACTGCCGCCGCCGAGCTGTTCGATCCGGCCACGGGCAACTTCACGCCCACGGGGTCGATGGCGGTTCCCCGGGCGCTCCACCAGGCCACGCTGCTTCCCGATGGCCGCGTCCTCCTGAGCGGGGGTGTCGGAGACGGCGGTTCCCCGGGGGCGCCTGGCCCGGAGCACGCCGAGGTCTACGATCCGGCGACGGGGACGTTCTCGGCGGCCGGCGATCTTCAGTCCAGCCGGTTTCTCCACACGGCCATCCTCCTGACCGACGGCCGGGTCCTCGCCGTCGGTGGAGTGGCCAGCCCGGGCGATCGCAGTGCCGTCGCGCTGACCGAGCTCTATGACCCCGCGACCAACGCCTGGGCTCCCGGCCCGACGCTGCAGGCAGCCTTCCCCGGAGCCACCGCCACGCTCCTCGGCAACGGCAAGGTGCTCATCTTCGGCGGGGAGAGCGCCAGCGGCTTCCCCGTGCCGAAGACGCTCCTGTTCGAATAGCGCGCGGGCTACTTCGAGGCAGGCGCCTTCGAGGCCGGCGCGCCCGGCCGGAGGAACACCACCGGCGCATCCGCCGGCACGCTGAACGGCGTCGCGGACTTCGGGTCGGAGTCGAACTTGGAGAAGGTGCCCGGGTTGTCTTTGAAGTGCTTCTCCAGCGTGGTGATCCGCGTCGTGTTGGCCGGGTGATCCGAGAGCAGCTGCGGAAGCTGCTTCATGTCCGAGTTCTGGAAGTCCCGGAACAACCAGGCGAGCCCCCAGGGATTGATCCCGGCCTCGGCGCAAATGTCGGAGCCCGTGACGTCGGCCTTCGACTCGGCGTCGCGCGAATACCCGAGTCCGTGCAGGCGCCCGAGCAGGAAGATCGCGAGCAGCTCCGCCTTGGTGGGTCCGAGCAGGACTGCCGCCGCGGCCTCGCGCTCGGTGATGTGCTGGTTCTTCTTCATGAGATTCACCGCATCGCGGTGGATGGTGTGCGAGACCTCGTGGCAGAGCGTTCCTGCGAGCTGCTCCTTGTTCTTCACGAAGTAGAGGAGCGAATCGACCACGTAGACGTTGCCTCCGGGCGTGGCGAAGGCGTTCGGCTGCGCCTCGTGCACCAGATAGAACTTGAACGGGTGTGGGTACTTCGGCTGGGCGACCTTGGTGATGGCGTCCGCGATGGGCTTCAGGCTGTCGTAGAGCGGAGAGGACTCGATGATCTCCGCCTTGGCTCTCAGCTGGTCGTAGGTGGCCTTGCCCAGCTCGGTCTCCTGATCTGTCACAGGCTCAGGCTGTGGCGCCTGTGCCAGCCCGGACGTGGAGGCGAGGAGCAACGGGAGGACCAACAGCCGCCAATGTTTCGAGAAGGTCAGGCAGTGCATCGTCGTGCCGTCCTTTCCGCTCTGGTGCTGCGTGGCCCGGGGTCGGGCGACCGGCCTCGGCGAGTACACCCTCGGGCCTGCCTCCTGCCAGGACTTTGCTGAGCCCGGCCTGCGAGTTGCATCAGCGAAGACGAAACCTCCAGGGCTGCAGGCGCACCCGGCGATCCCGGGATATCTGGCAGGCCAGAAGGCGCTAAACACCGGTGTGGCGTCCGGATGGTGCCGTGGGCGGGCATTCTTCGACGGAGGTGGGATGAGCTTCCGGCTGCGGCCCCGGGCCGCCCCGGTTCGACCCGTGCTCGTCGTCCTGTGCCTCCTGGCCGGGACGGCTCGCTCCCAGACCCCGGCCGCCAGTGCCTCGGTTTCCGACGCCGGGCCGCCGGGCACCGGGGAAGCCGCAACGGCCGCCGATGCCGGCACCGCGCTCGTCGCCGCTCCCGATGGCGGAACCCCGGCGACGCACGCAGGGCCCCCGGCGAAACGCCAGGCCCCGGACTACGAGGGCCGCGAGCCGGAATCCAGCGCCGGCCGTGACGCGGCGCTCTTCGTGCCCCGGGTCATCCTCCTCCCGCTCTACCTGGTCACCGAGTACGTCGTCGCCGAGCCGGTGGGCGCCCTCGCGATCAGCGCCGAGCGCACCCAGTGGCCCAAGGCCATCCACGACGCGCTCACCTTCGGCCCCAACCAGGAAGGCGGCATCTACCCGACCTTCCTCATCGACTTCGGCCTGCGGCCGAGCATCGGTTTCCACCTCTTCTGGGGATTTCTCCCGGTCTCCAACCGCATCTCCCTCGACGCCGCCTGGGGCGGCTCGCAGTGGTACGCGGTGGCCATCGCCGACCGGCAGGAGTTCGGCAAGAACGAGTCGCTGGTCACCGAGCTTCGCTGGGATCGGCGACCGGATAACCCCTACTTCGGCATCGGCCCGGAGGCGTCGCCGGACCTCCGCTCCCGCGTGGGGACGGACGTGCTCATGGCCTCGCTGACCTGGAGGAAGGTGACGGGCCCGTTCACCCTCCGCGCGCGGGGTGCCGTTCGCCGGCTCGACTTCAAGGACTTCACCTGCTGCGGAGATCCGGCGCTCAAGCAGCGCGTCGAGCAGGGTCAGCTCCCGCCGCCGCCGGGCTACGAGCAGCCCTACACCGCCGCCGGCGCCGAGGTGGCGGCCGTGCTCGACACGCGGGCGCCGGAACGGGTGGACCGGAGCGGCTGGCGGGTCGCCCTCGGGGCGTCGCCCGACGTCGACCTCCAGCGCGGAGGGCGGCTGTCCTGGTTCCGGTACGCGGCAGCGGTCGAGGGGAACTGGGACGTGACCGGGAACGGCCGGGTACTGAGCCTGGGGGTGGTCTCGGCGTTCGTCGATCCGCTCGGGAGCGAGCCCGTTCCCTTCACCGAGCTGGTGATGCTTGGCGGCGCCGAGCCGTTCATGGGATTCCTGCCCGGGCGTGTCCGCGACCGCAGCGCCCTCGTCGCCCAGCTGGGGTGGCACTGGCCGGTGTTCACGTACCTCGACGGGCTGCTCGCGGTCTCGGTGGGGAACGTCTTCGGCCCGCACCTCGAGGGCTTCAGCATGGACCTGCTCCGGATGTCCGCGGGCCTCGGTCTCCGCACGCGCGGCGGGGGCCTCAGCGATTTCGAGTTCCTGCTCGGCATCGGGACCGAGCCCTTCAAGAACTTCAGCGTCTCTTCTTTCCGGCTCGCATTCGGAGTCAGCTATGGGCCGTAAACATCTGCTCGCCGCGTTGTTCCTCGTGTCCTGCGCCGGTGGTCCGCGGCCGTTCCGGGACAAGGACGTTCTCTGGACCGACGACGACGAGCGGCCCTTCTCGCCGAGGCCCGAGTACTACGGCTCGCCGCTGGCCTGGACCGGCGCCGAGGAGACGCTCTTCCGGCCGGTCAGCGACGCGCTCACGCTGAAACGGGGCGGCGAGTCGAAGAACGTCAACGCGCTCGACGAGGTCCCGGACTCGAGCTGGTTCCAGAACCGCCTCTCCCGGCGCCAGCTCTCGACCGAGGAGCTCGTCCGCGGCTCGTGCAACGCACCTCCCCCCGAGACCGAGCTCCCCTGGACCGTCATCGGCGCCAAGCTCGAGGGGCAGACCCCCGGATTCCGGATTCGCACCGCGAAGGGACGGGTCTACTTCCTGGAGTTCGACTTCCCCCGGCAGCCCGAGCTCGCGTCGATCGCCGGCGTGTTCGGAAGCCGGGTGTACTTCGCCGCGGGCTTCAACGCGGTGTGCGACCGCGTGGCGTTCTTCCGCGAGGAGGACATGGTCGTCCCGCCCACGGAAAAGCAGGGTGGCAAGAAGCAGATCTCTCCGGAGCAGGTGCACGACATCCTCGCCCACGCCCCGCCGCCGCAGGATGGCAGGTTCCGGGTGAAGGCCAGCCTCCTCGCCGAGGGGGAGCCGCTGGGGAACTGGAGCTGGGCGGGGGTGACGGACGACGACGCCAACGACATCATTCCCCACGAGGACCGCCGGGAGCTCCGGGCGACCCGACTGCTCACCGCCTGGCTGAACCACTACGACACGGGTGACAACCAGACCCTCTCGATGTGGATTCCCACCGGGAACGGACGGGGCTGGGTGAGGCACCACATGATCGACTGGAACGACTCGCTGGGGTTCCTCTGGCCCTCGGAGCTCGATCAGATCAGCCGGCGCCTCGGGTACGCCTACTACTTCGACGTGGGGATCATCGGCCGCGAGTTCATCAACCTCGGCCTGAAGCAGGAGCCGTGGGACCGGGCGCACCTCGGACCGACCGGCGAGACCCTCGGCTACTTCGACGACACCGACTTCGTTCCCGAGGAGTGGAAGTCCGGCTACCCCAACCCTGCCTTCTCGCGGATGACCGAGCGCGACGCGGCGTGGATGGCGCGGATCCTCGCCCGCTTCACCGACGAGCGCATCGACGCCCTCCTCGGCGAGGCCCGCGCCGACACGCCGCTGGTCCGCTCGGAGCTGCTCCGGATCCTCAAGTCACGCCGGGACAAGATCCTCCGACGGTGGCTGGTGCGCCTCTCGTCGTTCACCGACCCGGTGGTGGAGATGAGGGGAGGCGCGCGCTGGCTCTGCCTCCAGGACCGCGCCGAGGAGGCCGGGCTGGGCGCGCCGCCCGACCCGTGGGCCACCGCGTGGAGCAACACCCGGCAGGCAGTCCGGACCCCGCTCGAGCGGACGCCGGAAGGAGTCTGCGCGCGCGTCCCCGCGGAGTCGCCCGACTACGTGGTCATCGACGTCTACAGCGGGCGACAGGGTCAGGGCCCAGCGCGAGTTCACCTGCGCCCCAACGGCGTCGTCGGCCTGGAGCGGCCCGAGGAGCAGTCGCTGCCGCCGGACCTGCCGCGCGAGGCCAGTCGATGACCCGCATCGTCCTCGTCGCCCTGCTGATCGGCAGGATCGCGGCGGCCTCGCCGACCGGTCCCTCGATCCCGGAGCCGAGTCCCGACATTCCCGGTGCAGCGTCGGCAGGGTTCACCTTGCCATCCGATGCTCCTGTCGCAAGTCTGGCCCAGGAGACGAAGCCACCGTCCGATGCTCCCGCCCCGCAAGGGACGCCCGAGAACCCGTTGCCCCCCTTCAAGGCCGAGAAGCCGCCCTCCGGCCCGGTGAAGGTCCCCGTCGCCTCCTCCTGGCCAAGGAACGACCTGCCGGTGAACGGCTGGGACGCGGTCGCGGCGGGCGCCCTCGGCGTGGCCACCGTCGTCGTGCAGTTCGGCGTGCCCAACCCGAGCGCGCCGAAGTGGGGGAGCACGGGGTTCGACGACTGGGTTCGGGGTGGGCTCCGCATCTCCAGCCAGAGCGGCCGAGATGCCGCGGCCCTCACCAGCGACTTCTTCGTCTACACCCTGGCGGCAGCTCCGTTCATCAACGCCTTCTTCGTCGCCGGCTGGGAGCACGAGCGGATGGACATCGCCTGGAAGCTGGCCGCCCTGGACGCCCAGACGCTACTGACCGTCGCCTTCGTGAGCATCTCGCTCCAGAAGCTCACCGCCCGCGAGCGTCCCTTCGTCAAGGACTGCCAGACCAATCCCACGCTGTCCGAGTGCAGCATCGGCTCCAAGTACGCCTCGTTCCCCAGCGCGCATACGTCGGTCGCGTTCGCGGCCGTGGCGCTGGAGTGTTTCCACCACGGCTTCCTCGACACCTCGCACAGCGGCTGGGGTGCCGCGGTCTGCCCGGTGACGGTGGTGGTGGCGACCGGAACCGCGGTGCTCCGCATCGCCGCCGACCGGCACTGGGCGACGGACGTCATCGCCGGTGCGGTGCTCGGAGGGGCGCTGGGCTACGCGATTCCCGCGCTGCACCTCGCCTTCGCCAGCAACAAGGAGCAGTTCACGGTGGTCACTCCGGCGATCAGCGGTTCGTATCTCGGGCTGTCCCTCGCCGGCAGGTTCTGAGCAGAATGCTCCCGATGACCTCGAACCCGACCGACGAGCTGAAGCGTGCCGCCGCCGAGGCGGCGACGAGGCGCGTGACCTCGGGGATGGTGGTGGGCCTCGGGACGGGCTCGACGGCCATCCACGCCGTTCCCGCGCTGGCCCAGCGGCTACGCGCCGGCGAGCTCAAGGACATCCGCGGAGTTCCGACCTCCTACCAGTCGATGATCGCCGCCCGGGAGCTGGGCATCCCCCTGGTGGACCTCGACGAGATCGAGAAGATCGACATCGACATCGACGGCGCCGACGAGGTGGCGCCGGATCTGACGCTGATCAAGGGCGGGGGAGCGGCCCAGACCCGGGAGAAGATCATCGCTGCGCTCGCCGACGAATTCATCGTCGTGGTCGACGAGAGCAAGCTGGTCCAGAAGCTCGGCTCGAAGCAGCCGGTCCCGGTCGAGGTCCTTCCCTTCGCGGTCGCTCCGGTGACCCGCGCCATCGAGCGTCTGGGCGGTGAGCCAGCTCTGCGCATGGGGGTGAAGAAGGCCGGGCCGGTGGTGACGGATCAGGGAAACCTCATCCTCGACGTCCGCTTCGCCGAGATCCGCGACCCGGCGGGGATGGAGCAAGCGCTCAAGATGATCCCCGGCACGCTGGAGAACGGGCTCTTCGTGGGCCTTGCCCGGCGAGTGCTCGTCGCCAGCATGGTCGGCGGCGTGCCCAAGGTCCGGGAGATCCTCCCGCCGGGAAAGGCCTGATTCCAGCGCTACTGGGCCTGGCGGACGTAGGTCAGGCTGTACTCGACGACGCCGGGCAGCTTCGGGCTCCGGCTGATCCGGGTGACCATCATCGTCCGGTCATCCGGCTCGAGGCGAAAGCGCGTCGAGCCGCCGCCATCGCCGGTCCGGCTCTCCTGAAGCAGCGTCCCGCCGACGAAATGCTGCTTGTTCTGCAGCGCGTCGCCGTACCTGTTCTTGAACTGCACCTCGGTGCCGTCGAGCGGGGAGGTCTCGGGCGGAAAGCCCGGCGTCTCGACCGTCCCGTTGCCCTTGCCGTCGAAGCGGAGGGCGTAGCTGGGCCGGATCTCCGAGCGCTTCATCAGCTCGCCCCGGGCGATGTTCTTCCCGACCATTCCCTCGGTGGCATGGTCCACGGCCTTCCGGATCGCGGCTCGCTCCTCGTCGGAACCCGCGTACACGTACGTTCCGGCGTAGCGCTCCTCGTCAGAACGTGGCCGGGATGGCGCGCTCGGCGGCGCCCCTGGCTCCAGGCCCATCTTCGGCGGATTCGAGTCGGGACACCCGGCGACCCCGAGGGCGAGGAGCAGCAATGCAACCGGAAAAGGACCCCTGAGCCGTGCAGCACGCATCGGCGCGGATCGTACTGCTCTAGAGGTAGGTGTGGAGCTGGATGAGCCCGGACAGTGACTGCAGCCGTCCGCCCTGGCCCGGATAGTTCCGGTAGATCACGTCCAGCCGGAGGTCGCTGTGCGGCAAGAAGAACCAGTCCAGCGTCAGCCAGTAGCCCGTCGCGACCCCGGAGGTGTCCGGCGTCCGGAGAATC